>JAGOFO010000158.1 GCA_017997155.1 Myxococcota bacterium | reverse complement strand
CCGGCGCCGCTCAGATCGTGATTCCGGCCGGCGCGTTGTCCGCCGATACCGAGATCACACTGAATACTCTCGATATCGCCGGCATGGTCGACGAGGATCGCCTTGGTTCTTATGTGTTCGATTTCGGACCCGATGGAACCACGTTTGCCCAGAAAGTCGAGATCTCGCTGAAGTCGGGCGGCGTCCCCGATGGCAAGGAGGCGAATCTGGCCTGGCTGGACGGCGACAAGTGGACGAAGGTGCCCGGCAGCAAGCTGGTTGACGGCATGATCGTCGGCGAGGTCGATCACTTCACGAAGTTCGTGGTGTACTTCACCGAGAAGCAAGTGATCGTTACGACGGACGATCCGATCTGCAAGGATCTGGATTTCTCCCCTTGCGGCGGCGATCCGATCGGAACCTGGGAGATCGAGACCTTCTGCATGGATACCCGCGTCGACGCGATGGAGAACCCGTGGGTGGAACAGTATCCCGTGTGTGGCAATGGCAACTCGGTATTCTCCGCCCAGGTCGACTGGAACGGTCAACTCGTGGTCAATGCCGACCACACCGCCACGACGGACTTCGATATGTCCATGAGCGTCGAGATCGTGATCAAGGACGCATGCCTTTCGGCGATCGGCCAGGGCTACGTCCCGGCGGCGACGATGTGCGATCAGATAGGTGATAGCTACAAGAAGCAGTCGGTCGATGCCACCGTCACCTACGCCTCCGGGAAGTGCACCATCACCGCTCCGCAGGAGACCAACAACGGCGAGCCCCAGAGTTCAACGTGGGAAGTCATCGGCAATTCGATTTACTCGAACGGCGACACCGAGCACGGCCAGGAATTCTGTGTCGAGGGAACGCGACTCGTGATCAAGACCATCGACGAGGAAGACACCAACGACGACGGCGTCGATGACACGACTTACGAGGATTACATGGTCCTGAAGCGCAAGTGATGAGATCCCGCTGCGAACCAGTTCTTAACTAAAGATAACAATCTGAGTTCAATGGTTTTTCATGGCGCGATAACGTCTGATGGCCTGGTTCGTGGCCTGGTCGTGGGACAGGACCGGATCCCGGGTTGATTCGAGATCGCCAACGATTCGCTCAGCCAGAACCTTGCCCAGTTCGACACCCCACTGGTCGAACGGATTGATGTTCCAGACGATTCCCTGCACATACACGCTGTGTTCGTAAAGCGCGATAAGGCAGCCGAGCGAGGCTGGATCAAGGCGTTCCATCAGGAGCGTGCCGGACGGCCGGTTGCCCGGGAAGGTCCGGTGCGGCACCAGGTGCTCGGGGGTACCCGAGGCCCGGACTTCGTCGGCGGAGCGTCCGAAAGCGAGCGCGGCCGCCTGCGCGAACATGTTCGCCATCAGGATGTCGTGGTGCCTGCCGCAAGGGTTCAAGGAGTTCGCGAACCCGATGAAATCGACAGGAACGAGGCGGGTGCCCTGATGGAGAAGCTGATAGAAGGAGTGCTGTCCGTTGGTGCCTGGCTCCCCCCACCAGATGGCCGACGTGTCGAAGTCAATCGGAAGCCCGTCCCGGGTCACGCTCTTGCCGTTGCTTTCCATTATGAGTTGCTGCAGATAGGCCGGGAAGCGTTTCAGGTACTGGTCGTACGGAAGCACCGCGTATGTCGGAGCGCCCATGAACGTGGCGTACCAGACCGCAAGCATGCCCATCAGCACGGGAAGGTTGCCGTCCAGCGGTGTGGTGCGAAAGTGCTCGTCCATGCGGCGGAAGCCCTGCAGCATGTCCATGAAGGCTTCCGGACCGATAGCCAGCATCGTTGACAGGCCGATGGCCGAATCCATCGAGTAGCGGCCGCCGACCCAATCCCAGAAACCGAACACGTTCGCCGTGTCGATTCCGAAAGCCTTGACCGCCGCGGCGTTGGTCGAGACCGCCACGAAATGCCTGGCGACAGCGGCTTCGTCGCCCAGCGCGCCGACCAGCCATTCGCGGGCCGTTCTGGCGTTGGTCATAGTCTCGAGGGTTGTGAACGTCTTGGACGAAACGATGAACATCGTCCTGGCCGGGTCAAGGTCGCGAACCGCCTCGAAAAAGTCGGTGGCGTCCACGTTTGAGACAAAGCGGAACGTCATGTCCCGGCGCGAATAGTGGCGAAGCGCCTCGTATGCCATCACCGGACCAAGATCGGAGCCGCCGATGCCGATGTTGACGATGTTGCGAATCTCGAGTCCCGTGTGGCCTTTGAACGATCCGTCGCGAACTGCCTGGGAGAATGTCCGCATCCGCTGGAGAACCTCGTGCACGCCGGGTACGACGTTTACTCCGTCAACGGTGATACAGGCGCCTTCCGGTGCGCGCAGCGCCACGTGCAGCGCGGCCCGGCCCTCGGTGGTGTTGATCCTTTCACCCGAGAACATGGCGGCAATCCTTGCCCGCATGTCGGTCTGCGCGGCGAGCGTCATCAAAAGGCCAATGGTCTCCTCGGTTACGAGGTGTCTGGAGAAGTCATAAATGATGCCCGCGGCGCTGCGCGTCATGCTCGCGGCGCGTTCCGGGTCCTGCGCGAAGGCGTCCCGCAGGTTCAGGGACGCGAGCCTTTCGCGATGGGCAATCAGTGCCTTGAATGCCGAAAGATTTGTTAATCCGGGATGTTTCTGGATCATTACGATATTCCTTTCCGTGTGCGGTTGCCGATTCGACGCGAATGGCTACAATGCCGTCAGAAATTTATTACCGGCGACCCGGTGCGTCAACGCAAAATCCGGAAGACGCCGAAAGAGGCAATGATGAGACTGATGTTCGTGGTGGCGCTGACCGCGCTTGTCATGCAGGGGTGCTCCGGCACGGGAGGCCAGGTCGATACAGGGGCGGGCGACGTCACAGGGGATGTTCCCGGCGATGTGTTGACGGACTCGACCGTGGCCGATGACGTCGATGACGTGGCGGAAGATGACCGGGGCACGCCGGATGTTGAAGGCGATGTGGCCGACGTAATGGACGCGACCGAGGTCGAGCAGGACGATGGTCCCGTGGTGCCCTGGCACGAGCAGCTCGTTCCGGATGGTCAGAAGATCTCCGAATTGATGGGCGTTGCTTCCCATATGGAGACCAGCGAAGCGGGCGACGCGCAGACCGATTTCGAGTTCGATCAGTATGAGGCGGTCGGCGGGATGCGGGCCAGGCGCGGCTTCAGGTGGAGCGACGTCGAGCCGGTCGAGGGCGAGTTCCACTGGGACAGGACGAACGGAGCGGTAACCAGGGCGGGCGAGCACGGCGTGAAGCTGATGCCGGTCGTTTATTACGGCAACAACTGGGCCGAGGACGAGACGAGCGCATACGGTTCGCTGGATATCACGAAGTACGCGAACTACGCCGGTAAGATGGCGGAACAGTACTGTGGAACCATCAAGGAATACGAACTGTGGAACGAGCAGAACATCACCAGGTTCTGGCATATCCCGCCGGATCCGGTGAAATACGCCGACATGGTGGTTCTTGCATCCCAGGCGATCAAGGCGGAGTGTCCCGACGCGAAGGTGATGTTCGGGGGAATGACGTCCTACGACGACGTTGACATGTTCGACACCTGGAACTACCTGAGGCGGGCACTCGCGGCCCGTCCGGATCTCTGCGACCACATGGACGGTGTGGCTTTGCATCCGTACACCTTCCTGCAGTACGATTCTCCGGAGTATGACGAGGAAGACTGGGAGTACGCGAAGCGCGGCCAGACGTGGCAGACCGACGTGGCGCGCCAGATGCTGCGTGACGCCGGCTGCAAGGAAATGGGTATCTATTACACCGAACTGGGATGGCCGACCTATGACCTTACGCGCGACCAGGTCGCGAGATACGCTGCCCGCAGCATGCTGATCGCGTCACGCGACCGAATCACGGGCTGGTACTGGTACACGTTCTGGGATGACGATCCGAGCGACGCCAGCTCGATTCGTCCGCATGAGAACCATTTCGGACTGTTCGAGTGGCCCGGCGCCGACGACACGAACAGGACACCCAAGCCGGCGTGGAACGCCTTGATGGCCATGCACGACATCATTGGCCAGTCGCGGCTGGCCGCCGATGTAAGCGCCATCATGGGCCTGCCCGATGACGTGTACGTGCTGGCTTTCGAGGACGTCGATGGACAACTGGTCCTTGCCATGTGGGACGGTCGGGACCAGCCGGACGTCAAATACGGCGTATCGGGCGAGGGTGGAGCGGACACGACCTTCCTGCTCGACCTGGAGCTTCCCCCCGACGCGGTGTCCGTTTCCATGTTCGACATGTACGGAATCGAGGTTTCGACTGCCGCCGCGACAGCCACGATGCAGGTGACCCTGACGCCGGCGGTTCAGTATCTGAAGGTCGATCGCTGACCGGCGATACCCCGGATGACACGCGAATCGTGATTTCTGTTACCAATCCTGCGATTCCATTACACACTTTCTTTACATCCGTGGATCAATCATGCGTTGATATGTTCGTCAGGGGCCGACTTCGGTTCGTCTCGATTTGGAAATTGCGATGAAAAAGAGCATCAGATACGTGATTGGCGCTGTTGTGGTGGCCGGTGTCGCGGTCGGCGCCGTGCTGGTGTCCGGGGCCGGGGATCGGAAGACGTCGGCGCCGGTGTGGCAGACCTCGCCAGTCAAGCGAGGCGATGTCGAATACAAGGTGACCGCTTCGGGAACCCTGTCGCCGCTTGTAACCGTTCAGGTCGGCAGCCAGGTGTCGGGGCGAATGAAGGAGATATTCGTCGACTTCAACTCGGACGTGAAGAAGGGGCAGGTACTCGCGACCATCGATCCCAGTCTGGTGGAGTTCGAGGTGCTGAAGGCGAAGGCCCAGGTCAAGACCGCGAAGGCCGGAATCTCCAAGGCAGAGGCTGCCGTCTTTGACAGAAAACAGGTGATGGAACGGACGAACGCGTTGCGCGACAAGAGGCTCGCGACAGACATGGACGCTGATTCCGCCCGCGCTGCCTATCAGTCCGCCCTGGCTGAACTGGAATCGGCCCGCGCGGTGTCGACACAGGCCCAGGCCGCGCTCAAACAGGCGCAGACCAATCTTGGATATACAACCATAGTCTCTCCGATAGACGGCGTGGTGATTTCTCGGGAGATCGATGTCGGCCAGACCGTAGCCGCCTCGTTTCAGGCGCCGACGCTGTTCCAGATCGCCGAGGACCTGAGGCGCATGGAGGTGCACACCAGCCTGGCGGAGTCCGATGTCGGACAGGTGACTGACGGGATGGAAGTCGAGTTCACCGTCGACGCGTTTCCGTCTCGGGTTTTCAAAGGCAGCGTCAAGCAGG
>JAGOFO010000157.1 GCA_017997155.1 Myxococcota bacterium | reverse complement strand
AAACAACCTCCGGTACCGGTCACCGTTCCACGTATCATGATTGACGAACCGGCATCCATGACCGCCTTTAAGTATCTTTCGGCGGCCGACGCGCCCCGGACCGAGGTCATCCGCGGGATGGATCAGTTCTGGAATCGTGGTTCGGTTCCCGTTGACGGCCAGGCCATACCGGCTCGCGTTATTGTGGAATCCCGTTCCGCCGGTCGGCGCGACTTGAATTCTCTTCTTTCCAATGAATTGGTCGCGATTTTCACCGGCGGAGCGTTGTTTCTGTTCGGGGTTCCGACGGCCTGGGACACTCAGATGGTGACCGTGACCATCGAGATCGACGGGCGTGAGTATCGGGCCACCGGCCAGGGAAAATGTTTCGCCGGACTGTACTACCCCGGCGATCCCGGTCCGTGCGCGCTGTCGAAAGGCCTGACTGAGGCGTTAAGGTTGATATCTGTTGAGGTCTCCAGCGTCTATGCCGGCAAGATTCAGGCGGTGCCGACGGTCGACCCGGCAGCCGGTTCGACTGGTGGCCTGCTGGTCAGGCCGGCGGACGGGGCTGCGGTGGAAGGAGGGCAGCGATGATGGATCGCGGACTCTCCGTGAAAAATCGACGGAATTCCGGCCTGCTGGCTTTTGTCGCGGGACCGTGGGTGCTGATCGTTGCGTTGCTCCTGGGCGCGTGCGGAGGCGGCATGTATGCCGAGCAGCGTCGACTGGTCGAGACGGAAGTCGCCAGGATGCCGTATGTCGCCAGCGGCCATGTCGAAGCCGAGACAGTGGTAATCGCCAAGTTGGACGGGTGGGGTGGATCGTTTTCGCCTCCGCGTCCCACGGATCAGTTTCCGCGCGTCTGGGGTGACACTGGCGTCGTTCAGGCAGCCGTCTACGCCCCGGCCCAGGAAACTCAGCAACAGTATGTCCAGCCGCAACCGGTGTACCAGCCCCCGCAACCAGCGCGGTCAGAGAACAGGACCAAGCTGGCGGTCATGGAGATTGAGGACCTGAGCGGCAAGGTCGGCAAATCGGCAGCCTCGCGTGGAACGGACTACCTGCGCGCGACCCTGAACGCGACGCGCGCGTACATTGTCATCGACAAGAGCCGACAGGCCGAGGCGCTTCTTTCTGTTGTCGCTCGCGAGAAGTCCGAGTCGTATCGGGACTGCTACGATCAGTCGTGTCAGATTCCGCTCGGGCAGGCGCTGGCCGCGGACACCATACTCAGGACACAGATCACCACGATCGCCAATTTCTGCACGCTGAGTTCCGAGTTGGTCGACCTCGAGAAAGAGGCCGCGGTGGGCGGCGGACTGGTGAAGTTCGACTGCACCGAGGATGGCCTCAGCGTGGCGATTGAGAAACTTGTGCCCCAGATTACGGCGGGGTATTGATTGGGTCCGACTTGACCCGGGGGTTGTTCGATGCGTTCGTGTTCGGTTGCCGGACTGCTGGTCGCGCTTACGATTGTGATGGCGCCCGCGATGATGGTCGCGGCGCGATCCCCCGCCAGAACCTCATTTGAACTTTACGACCTCTCCGACAAACTGTTCAGCCTGGACAAGGTTCGTTCCGAGCCGGGCACCAGCGTGGTCGTGGTCGACTTCTTTTCAATGGCCTGCGCGCCGTGCAAGCGTGCGATGCCGCGCCTGTCCGAACTGGGGCGGGCGTACCAGGCGGCGGGTCTGAAGGTGGTCGTGGTGGCGGTTCCGGCCGGTGGGGACCGTGGGGCCGAGCTGGATCGCATCAGGGGGTTCTTCGAGCCGATATCCCCTTCTTTTCCAGTGGTCTTCGACAAGTACTCGGTGGTGGCCCGTCAGTACGGGCTGATTTCCAATGGCAGTGCCAGCCTTCCCAGGTCGTTCATGATCGACTCAAGCGGCGGGATGGTCGCGGAATTTGAGGATATGGAGGGTCTTGCTGCCGCCATCGAACGGCGGTTCGGCGGCGATGGTGCCGGCGGCAGGTAAGACTCGACCCCCATTTATATGCGTCGGTGCGACGCGGGAGGCATTATGAATCCGATGGTTCATGTTTCGCGCAGGCTGGGACTGGTTCTTCTGGCGTCGTTCGCGGTGATGGCGGCCGGTTGCGCCGGAGGCGGTCATTCAGTCAAGCGCGATGAAGGATTTTCATCGATTCGCGCGGGCGGTAACACCGTTATTGCCGACGGCATCCTGCTGACCGTGCCGAACGGCTGGTTTTTCAGCGTTCCGGATGACGAAGAGGACTATGGAAATCTGAAGCCCCTGTACAACATGGAAGAGCCCGGCGATGACGCGGCCGGCAAGATAGTCAAGCTGGACCAGGGCGTCAGCTACTATCAGACTGTTCAGGCGTGGGTCGACACCGCACGCGAGTCGAACACCGACGTACAGGTCGAGGACGGCGTCTCCAGGTTCGACCAGAGGCGTTTCACGAAGGTTTCGTCCACGACGACCGATGGATACATCCAGCGCGACGCGATATTCGAGCAGGCCGACGGCGTCTACGTCGTCTCGTTGATGATGTCTTCCGGGTACTACTATTCGAACGCCAGGGCGATCGAGGCGGTGCTCGACAACGCCGAGTTCACCACGAAGAACAAGTCCTACCGCGCGATACCGACTCTGCCGGTGTTTTCGTCGTTCAACGGCGCTTTTACGTGGTACTCGGACATGGACGAGATTCCGGGTTGGACGGTGTTCAACAACAACAAGAGCCCGTTGCAGGCGATGTCGGTAGTCAAAACCACCTCGAACAGCATCGAGGAACAGGCCACCCGCGCCGCAGGTAATGAATACTCGCTGGAATTCTTCGACGCTTCGTTCTCGATCGGCGCCAGCGCGTTCAACGGCCGTGGAGGCGGATTTATCAGCGGGGGCAGCTACTATCTGATTTACCACTTCACTTCCGGAAGGGATATGTACCTGCTGACGCTGGTGTTCGATTCAGAGCGTGTCGATCGAAACTACAAGACCTTCCACGAACTTCCCGAAGTCCGCGACGCGATGTCCCGTTACCTGTCGTTCTGATTCAATTCACGCGTGAACGTTTTCCCAGGGCCTCGGTAGAGCCTGCCGCGCCGGCAAGGGGCGAATTGCCTGCCCTGAGCCTGTCGAAGGGTCATTCGCCCCTACGCCGGATCCTGTCCCTGATCCTGTCCATATCGCAGAAGGGCGAATTGTCATTCGCCCTTACGAGGGAACGTGTCCCCGTCCGTGTAGCGGCGAATTACATTCGCCGTTCCGGAAGGGCGAACCGCCTCCGCCAAGGCTGCGGCGTGTCAGGGATGTGATTCGCCCCTACGCCTGATCCTGCCCCTGTCCCTGCCCCTGTCCACATCGCAGAAGGGCGAATTGTCATTCGCCCCTACGCCGGAACCTGTCCCTGATCCTGTCCCTGATCCTGTCCATATCGCAGAAGGGCGAATTGTCATTCGCCCCTACGCCGGAACCTGTCCCCGTCCGTGCAGCGGCGAATTACATTCGCCGTCTCAGGCCCCTCGTGTATCGAGGGGCCGCCCATCCAGAGCCCACGGCGCCAGCCGTGGGATCACGGCGTCCCAACGATAAAGGCCCGAGCGCAGCGAGGCCCGTTGGACCGGCCTAGAATCGCGGGTCGTCGGACAGCGTCAGTTCGAGGTGGCCGCCGTTGACGATGGCGGAGTGCTCGATCATGGGTCGTGACACGTCGATCGGGGTGCCATTGAACGTGGCCTGGACGATGTAGGGCTTGGTGCCGTCGGCAGCGCCCGGCGCGTCGATGATCAGGTCGCCGCCAGGCAGCTTGATCGTGACCTGGTCGAAGGCCGGCGTGGTGATGAAGTAATCGGGGAAGCAGGGGTTCGGGTACAGGCCGGAGGCCGTGAAGACGTACCACGCCGCCAGGGTGCCGGCGTCGTCGTTTCCAACCAGACCTTCAGGTGCATTGCGGTAGTTTTCGTCCAGAATCCATCTGGTCCAGTACTGCGTCAGGTCCGGGCGGCCGGCGTGTATGAACATGTACGCGGCATGGATGTCGGGTTCGTTGCCGTGGTAGTACATTCCGGTCGGATTCTGGAAATTGAATGCATCCCTGGAATCCTGGAAGAATTGTGTGAGCAGCGTGACGAACAGGCCTGGCGCGTCCGCTGAATCAGGCCCCTCGAACAGTTCGATCAGACCGGTCGGGTCCTGGGGCGCGAACCATCGGTACTGCCATCCGGAACCTTCGGTGTAGCCCTGGTTCTTGCCGCCGAAAGTCATGATGTTCGGGTCGTATGTCCCGGCATCGGCGGTCCATGTCCCATCGGCATTCCGTTCGCGGAAGAACTTCAGATCCGGGTCCCATATGTTTTTGTAGTTGTTGGCGCGCGCGCGAAATACCGGCTCGTCCGCGTCCCGGCCGATCGCGGCGGCCAGTTCGGCAAGGCAGAAGTCACAGAAGGCGTACTCAAGGGTCACTGAAACGGACGCGCTGTCCTGATCGGCCGGGATGTAGCCGAGTGTGTTGTATGAGGCCACGGCGCTGCGGCCACCGCGGACACCTTCCGGCAGCGTGCCCTCGGCGCAGGCCTTCAGGTAGTCGAACGTGGTCTCGACGTCGAAGTCAGTGATTCCCTTCAGGTATGAGTCTGCAACGATGGTGGCGGCGTGCTGGCCGATCATGCTGCCCGTGTCGCCTGAGGCCAGCGCCCACTTGGGCAGGTTGCCGCTCTGTTTCGCCATCTCGAGCATCGATCTGTTGATGTCCAGGTGAACCTCGGGCCAGACAAGCGCGATCAGGGGTTGCTGGGTCCTGAAGGTATCCCACAGCGACAGGTCGGTGTAATAGTTCCATCCGTCAGCGGTGTGAACCTGTTTGTCGAAGCCTTGATAAGTGCCGTTCACGTCGTTCCAGATCTGCGGCATCTGCGCCGAGTGGTAGAGCGCCGTGTAGAAGTTGACCTTGCGATCAAGATCGCCGCCGACCGTCGCGAAACGACCTGCGAACGCCTCCCACGCGTCAAAGGCGGCCGTCCTGGTCCCGTCGAAGTCCCAGTCGGGCAGTTCCGCCTGCATGTTGGCTCGCGCGCTTTCGTTCGAGGCATAAGACAGGCAGACTTGGACCTCGACGGTGGGATCGTCCCCGAGCTCGAATTCGAACAGCCCGCCCCAGCGCGTTTGAACACCCCGCGGGATGTCGATGTCGGTGGTGTCCGTCGTAAGCAGGTCATCCTGCCAGACCGCCTTGCCTGAGATGTCCCTGTCGAACCGCACGGCAAAGAAGATGTCGTAACCACCGAAGCGCGAAGCGAAGTCGCCAAGGTGGTAGTTCTTCCCGTCGATGATGCCGTCGTCGG
>JAGOFO010000156.1 GCA_017997155.1 Myxococcota bacterium | reverse complement strand
GTTCGCCAGCTGTTTGCCGGTTCATTCTCGACAGCCCAGATCAGCTGGAAGGTCTGGTTGGTCATGGGCCTCGGTTTTGCGATTCACTGGAGCCCGCAGCGCTGGGTGACAAGGCTCTTCGACGGTTACAAGTCGATGCCAGCCTGGGTTCAGGGGCTGGTGATCGCCGGTGTTGGCGCGATGCTGTTCAAACTCGGTTCGAGCCAGGTCGTGCCATATATCTACTTCCAGTTCTGAGCCGGAGGGTTGCGTGGAGCCAACAGGGACCAGACCCGGCGAGCCGGGAACACCGGAAAACAGACAGGCACTGAGACGTCTTGCCATCATGGCGGGAGTTTTCCTTTCACTGCTTGGGGTCACGTATCTGCTGCCGTCGAACCTGGATTTCAGACCCTGGGTGCCCGGCGACCCGCCACCGATGAGAAAGCTCTTCCAATTCGACTGGTCGCGCGGCATCACCGGGCATGGTGACGGATCTTCCGCGTTGAAGGGAGAACAGGCCCGCAGCGCCCTGGCCGAGGAATTTGGAAGTGAGCTTGCCGCCAATCTCGGTGAGGAGGTCGGCATCGAGCAGGCCGTTCCCGCAAAGGTTTCGGCTGCCGAAAGCGCCGGAAAGGTGTTCATCGATCCCGTCGAACTCGAGGGCGTGGTCAAAAACATCGAGGATCCTTCAGGAACGGCGCTGGATGCCTTCTATCAGTCACTCTATCAGACTGCCATCGGTGAGCGCGTGACGAGGATCGCCCACTGGGGCGATTCGACCATCGCCGCCGACGACGTGACAGGAACGTTGCGAAGGCGTTTCCAGCGGCGGTTCGGGGATTCCGGCCACGGTTTCATGCTGGCGGGCAAGGGGACCATGCCATACCGCCATGTGGACGTGGTGAATTCGCAGAGCGGCGACTGGAAACAGTACATGGTGATCCGGGACGAGAGAAAGGACGGGCGTTACGGTTACGGCGGCGTGGCCTTTCAGTCACGGGGCGATGGCACCGGCAGGTACGCCACGGCTTCAGAGACCGCACTGGTCGGACGCTCGGCATCGTCGTTCGAAGTGTTCTACCAGAAATCACCGGGAGGCCGGGATATCTCGATCTCGGTGGACGAAGCTGCTCCGGAGCGGGTGACGACGGCATCCGACGAGACGGCCGACGGATTTCACAGGATTGAGGTCCCGAATGGCCAGCATCAGTTCGTTCTGAAGGCCGACAACGGCGTTGTCATCTATGGTGTGGTGCTTGAGGCGCCCGGGCCGGGCGTGGTTTACGACTCGCTCGGAATCGTCGGTGCGCGCGCCCAGCGTCTTCAGAACGCCGATTCGGCGCATTTTCAGGCGCAGATCGCCCACCGGCGGCCTGAGCTTCTGGTCGTCGCCTTCGGTGGGAACGAGTGCGGGGATCAGAACATGAACATGGACGTGTACCGCACCAACCTGCGCAAGACAATCGACCTCATCCGGGCTGGAAATCCCGATGCTTCGTGCATGCTGCTCGCTCCGCTCGATCAAGGCGAGGTGGATTCTCGAGGCAACGTCAGGACTATGCCGATGGTGCCGAAAATCGTCGCTGCCCAGCGCGAGGTTGCGGCGCAGGCGGGTTGCGCCTTCTTCGACACGTTTTCCGCGATGGGCGGCGAGGGCGCGATGGGCCGGTGGTACAAGTCGAAGCCCAGACTCGGCTGGGGAGACTACCGACACGCAACTCCGGCGGGCTACGAGGTTGTCGGCAACATGATCTACAAGGCCCTCATGGCAGGGTTCGTGGAGTTTCTGGGGCGCCGGGATCTTGGGGGCCTGACTCCGCAGTCGGCGCAGCCTTGAACACACCCAGTGTAATCCGGCTGCGATGTCTCATCCCGGGATAAGGCGGACACTGTCCGTAGGGGGCGCTTCTGAAGTCGATCGACATCACCTTGTCAGCGCCTTCCGTCAGCTCCGCGCAATCCGGACCATCCTCGAAATTGCAGTCCAGCGACAGATAGTTCATCTTGCATTCGTATTCCCGTGACGGCCTTTCAAAGGTCGGACTTTGATATCGGCCGAACCAGGCCGGTCGCCACTTTCCGTGGTCGTAGGCGCTGGTGACAAACAGGCATTCCGGGTACTGGTCGAGGACTTTCATCAGAAAATCCACCTCGATTCGCGGGTTTCGCATGCGGTGGACATCTGTCGTGGATCCGGGCATGGTTTCGTAGCCGCCAGGGTTCCTGTGCGACGCGGGTGGCACGAGACAGGCTGCCGCGATCAGCAGGGGCACCGCCACGCGCCACGCGCGATGCAAATCCGCCTTCTCAAGCCTGTCGATCAACGCGGCCAGCCCGAACGCGGCCAGCACCATCACAAGGGGGAAGTCCGTCGTCATCAAACGGAACCAGTGGTTGAACTCGACTCCTCCAGCGGCCGCATGGAGCTTCAGCAGGAGCAGAGTTACCGCCGGGAACAACAGGAACCTCAGCGGTCGCAGGATGGTTGCCACGAATCCGACAAGGGCCAGAATCAGGAGCCCGACTGGGACGAATGTGGACAGGTACATCGCGGCGTCGCTGAATCCGCTGTTGAACGGGTTGACTGCTCCGGCGAACCAGGATACCGGCGAACTGAGGCGAGACTCCAGCACCGCGGCGATTGTCCCCAGGACAACGAAAGCGACAACGATTCCCGTCGCCTTCAAAGGCTTTGCCAGCATTTCGCCAAACCAGCCCCGGACGAAGCCTGTCACATCGTCAATCACGGCAATCGGAACGAGTGCCGCCGCCAGGGCGGTGACCAGAACGATGGCGGCAGCCACGCCTGCTTCGGGACGAAAACCGGTGGCAAGAAAAGTGATGGCCAGAAGGCCTCCGAGCCCCGCCGCGGTCAAAAGGCGACCCGCCTGGCGGCTGCGTGCGATCACGAATCCTTGGAGCATCGCAAGCAGGAACAGAAGCGTCAGTACCGGGGTCGGATACTCGGACGTTGACGATACCAGCGTCGCCTGGCTGGAGGCGAAGACCCATGTGAATGGCAGAGCGAACAGCCACGAGCGCAGGATCGCCGCCACCACAAGAAAGAAGAGGGCGGCATTGAACGCGTTCAGGATACGGTTTGCCGCGACGACGGATGGCAGGCGAATCAGGCCGTCGTCATTGGACAGAAGATCCGCGGCAAGCTCAGACAGGGGGCTGTCGTGCACTCCCCTGCCATACAGGTGCTGTATGTTCTGCAGGCTGGTTCCGTCCTGCAGAATCGCCAGTCCACCAGGGTTCAGCCGCCCCGGGATTCCGTTGATCATCATGATGGCGATGATTGCGGTCATTGCGAGCGTCACTGCCAGCCGGATCCTGTTACCGGCCATCATCACTCTCACCGCATGGACTCCGGCGATGATCGAACAGCAGATCAGCAGCAGGACCATCAAGGCGGACACGATTCCCATCGGGGAAAGAAGCGGCTCAAGCCTGTCGCGCCCCGGGGCCCGGAATGTTGAAGCCATGCGGGCTGTCGTGCCCTTCACGGCGGAAACGTTTGAATGGCCGTCAGTCCCGGCTGGACTTTTGGAAGGGGAAAGCCTGGTCACCAGGGATTGCACGAGCTCCGCGGGGGGCTTCTGCCCACGGGTCGGTTCGACACACCAGTCGTGTGTGCAGTTTGGTGCCGTTCTGCCTCTGCTTTCGGTCAGATCGAACGATGCCGTCGCCGATCCGTTGGTCAGCTTGATCGAGACCTGGCCATTGCCGCCCCGCACCCTGTCCACACGCCAGTCGTGATTGACAAAGTCGCCCGCGATCAGAGGAAAGGTCGATTCGGAGTCAGGCGACGCAAGGCTCGCGCATCCGATGGACGTCAGCGTTGCCAGCAGACAGAACATGGTGGCGGGGCCCAGTCTGAATCGGTTCGTCATCGGCGCGTCCGTCCGGCATTGGGAGAGTCACATGTGCGCTGGATATTACTATAAACCCGGGGTATTTTGTGACAGCGCGCGACTGCGGCGCGATCTTGCGTTACTACACGAGTCGGTGTGGGTACGTTGTAAACCCGGGGGGGCTCCAGATGCTCAGAATTTCTGCGTTCATCATCGCTGGCCTGACGGTGGCCGGATTGGTCGCCTGCGGAGATACTCAATCCGAACCGCCCGACCTGGCTGTTCACGTCAATCAGTTTATCGGAACCTCGGGCAGCGGCAATGTCTTCATAGGAGCGGCCGTGCCACGGGGCATGGTGAAGCTCGGACCGAACACGAACGTCGAGGAAGGCGCCATCACCGGGTACAAGTACGAAGGCGACCGCATCAAGGGGTTCGTTCATTCGCATCTCGAAGGCCCCGGCGGTTCAGGCAACGGGTACAACAGAATCCTGGCGATCCCGGTTGTCGGTGATCCGGGTCGCGTCGAATCCGCGTATTCATCGGCGTTCACCCATGACAGCGAGATCGCCGAGCCAGGTTACTACGCGGTGACGCTGGACAGCTACGGCATACGAGCCGAGTTGACGGCCACCAGGCTCGTCGGGTTTCACCGGTACACCTATCCGGAGGCGACAAGGGCGGCCGTCCTGATCGACCTGCGAACTACTCTTGGCGCGTGGCTGAACTCTGATCTGACCGTGGTCGGCAGCGACACCGTCGAGGGCTGGAGCCGCTATCAGACCAATCCACTCGTGGCTGCGATCACCGAATCAGTGGCACCTGGAACCGGCGTGGCGACCGTCTATTTTTCCGCGAAGCTGGACCGTCCGTTCGACACGGTCGAGGTCTGGGGAGAATCAAGCAAGGCTGGCGCCTCGCTTGTATTCGGAACCGGTAAAGACGAGGTGGTCGGACTTCGCGTGGGCATATCCTACATCTCGGTGGAACAGGCTCGCGCCAACCGCGAGGAGGTGTCCGGGCTGTCATTCGACCAGGCGCGCGCCGACGCCAGGCTGCAGTGGAACCGCCTTCTGTCCAGGGTCGAGGTCGAGTCGGTCGATCCGGACGCCCTGGCCACCTTCTACACGGCGCTCTATCACACATTCCTGGCGCCCGCTGACTACACGGAAGGGGGGCGCTTTTTCTCCGGAGCTGATGGCACGGGGCGGATCGAGACGGCCGACGGATGGCGTTACTACACCGATGACTGGTGCATGTGGGACACATATCGGACCTCCCACCCGCTGTTCACAATCCTGGAACCCGAGGTGAACTCGGACATGATGCAGTCCCTTGTTCACACGTACGAGGCGGGCGGCTGGATGCAGAAGTGTACTTGGAACGCGCTTGGCGATTCCCGCGTGATGATCGCGAATCCGCAGTTCTGCGTGGTCGCGGACGCCTATCTGAAGGGATATG
>JAGOFO010000155.1 GCA_017997155.1 Myxococcota bacterium | reverse complement strand
TCGACCGTCCGCACGCGGATCTCTTCGTTTTCGTCACGGGCGAATTCGAACAGGGCGGCAACCACGTCCGGATGATCGAATTCGCACAGGTTCGAAACCAGTTCGATCTTCCTGTTGATGTCCCGGTCGAAGATCGCGTCCATGTTTCGGATGATGTCCAGCAGGTAAGTCACGGTCGCGTCGTCGCCGACGATCTGCCTCAACGCCTTGGTCGGCCAGTATGGCGCGTTTTCTTCGCGCAGGTACTCCAGAATTGGCTCGACCGCGGTCGGTCCCAGGACCACCAGGTGGTTGCACACCGCCTGCTTTTCTTCCTCGTCGCCGATGGTCTGCTCGATTCGGAATGAGAATCGTTTCAGCAGGCCCGCCGCGGCTTCGGCGGTGCCGACCTGCGCAAGCTGGTCTATCGCGATCTGCCTGTCCTGCGCCTGGCCGTACTTGTTTTCCACCTTCTTGATCAGCCTGGCGATCTGAGGCGACACCTTTTTGACAGGCGTCGTCCCTTCGCCACCGTTATCATCATCGCGTCCAAAAAGTCTGGATAGAAAACCCACCATGAACCTCCGCGTCGAAGCTGGAAAGACAGGTAACAGAAATCGCCGCCTTTTTCAATGAATCGGCACCTTCCGCGTCGTGGCAAGGTTGTTCAAAGCCTGCCGCGTAAGCTCCAAGATACTTGACTTAAATGTCTAAAGGGTTAAGTTGCTTCGGGGCCGGTCAAGCCTGTAAACCGATGGTGCCCGGGCTTCGCATGGTGACCCGTTAATGTTCATGATGTGGAGGTTCGTCTTGGTCGACGATAGCGCTAATGTGCGGGTCGGCAAGGGAACGGTCTTCGTAAAGGCTGAAATCTGCAAGGGCTGCGCCTATTGCATAGAGTTCTGCCCCGCTGACTGCCTTCGCTTTTCCCGTAATTACAACGCCAAGGGGTATCACTACCCGGTGCTTGCCAGGCCCGAGCTGTGCGTGGGCTGCAACACCTGCGGCCAGTTCTGCCCCGACTTTGCGATCTTCGGAATGCGATACAAAGATATCGACGCCTTGAAGGCGGAAAGGGACGAACCTGCCTCCCGCAGCGGGGACGAAACCCAGGGGGGTGAATCGTGAAAGCCAGTCCTGAAGGCGTCCTGACCGGTGTTCACTTCATAGATGGCGACCATGCTGCCTGCGAGGGCGCGCTGGCGGCCGGCTGCCGGTTCGTGGCGGGTTACCCGATCACGCCGTCCACCGAGATCGTCGAGCGCTTCGCGTCGCGAATTCCGACCGTCGGTGGCATGTTCATCCAGATGGAGGACGAACTAGCGTCCTCGATCGCGATCCTTGGCGCCGCCTGGGGCGGCCGGAAGGTCATGACCGTGACCTCCGGGCCCGGACTGTCGTTGATGATGGAGCATATCGGACTTGCGGTAATCACCGAGGTCCCGTGCGTCATCGTCGATGTTCAGCGCGGCGGACCGTCCACCGGTCTCCCGACCCTGCCCGGTCAGGCGGACATGATGCAGGTGAAGTGGGGTTCACACGGCGATTACGAAATCATCGCCCTGGCCCCGTCCTCGCCGCAGGAATGCTTTGATCTGATGATAAAGGCATTCAACTTGGCCGAGACATGGCGATGCCCGGTTTTCTTCATGATGGACGAGGCGGTCGGCCACATGGTCGAGCGCGTCGAGATCCCCCCTGCCGACCAGATCGAAGTGGTCGAACGTCGCTGGACAAAGAAGGCGCCGGCCGACTACCGCCCGTACGAACCGGGTCCCGACCTTGTCCCGGACATGGTCAAGGCCGGCGACGGCTATCACATCCATATCACGGGACTGACTCACGACGAGCGCGGTTATCCGGCGCTCAACTGCGCAGCCCAGGACACGTTGGTGCGCCGTCTGTCGGACAAGATTCTGAAGAACTCGGACAAGATGGTCGATGTGCGCGAAGATGGCTGCGACGACGCCGACATCATTGTCGTTTCCTACGGGATCACTTCCCGCGTGGCGGATGAGGCGGTCGAGGAGGCTCGCGCCCGCGGGCTGAAGATCGGATCGGCAAGGCTGGTCGTCTGCTGGCCGTTCCCTGACAGCGTGATTGAGCGTTTCGCGCGAACCGCCAAGGCTATCGTCGTGCCCGAACTGAACCTCGGCCAGATGGTGCGCGAGGTCAGGCGCGTCGTGTCCGGCGTGCCCGTGTTCGGTGTCGATCATGCCGGAGGCGCGGTCCACGAGCCTGAACGCATCCTTGAAGTCATCATGCAGGCCGCCTCCGAGGCCGGCCTTGAGAATGGAGGCAGATCATGAACCTGAATGAAATCATGGTCAGTGAAACCTCCGGCGAAACGGTCGAGGAGACGCGCGTTGCCCCGATCGAGAACCCTGTTCTGAAACTTTTGCGCAAGGACCGGATGCCTCACATCTGGTGTCCGGGGTGCGGTATCGGAACCGCCGTCAACTGTCTCAGCCGGGCCCTCGATTCGTCGGGGCTCGACCTTGACAAGGTCTCGATCGTGTCCGGGATCGGCTGTTCGGGGCGCGTCGCCGGTTACATGGATCTGGATTCCTTCCACACGACCCACGGCCGGGCGATTCCGTTCGCGACCGGACTGCTGCTGTCGAACCCGGAACTGAAGGTGATCGTGTTCTCGGGCGACGGCGACCTGTTCGCGATCGGCGGCAACCATTTCATGCATGCCGCTCGAAGAAACCAGGACATGCTGGTCGTCTGCGTCAACAACTACACATACGGGATGACCGGTGGCCAGGTGGCGCCGACCACGCCGTTGAAGTCCACTCAGAGCACGATGCCCTACGGCAACTTCGAGGAGCCGCTCAACCTGCCGCAACTGGCCGAGGCTGCCGGCGCGACCTATGTCGCCAGGTGGACCGTGTTCCACGTGCGTCAGCTTGTTAAGGCGATCAAGGAAGGTCTCGAACACAAGGGGTTTGCCTTCATCGAGATCCTCAGCCCGTGCCCGACACTCTATCTTCGCCGCAACAAACTCGGAGACGGCGTCGATCAAGTCCGTTACTTCAAGGAACACAGTGTTCTGAAGAACGGGGCCGAAACCCGTGAGGTGGCGCTCAAGACATCCAGTCCGATCGCGGTCGGAAAGTTCGTCGAGCGGCACGCGCCGTGCTGGACCGAGGCCAGGAACGCTCAGCTCAGCGCGACGCTTGGCGAGCGCTTCGCTCCGTCGGGAGGTAAACATGGCGGTAACTGAGATACGAATCGGCGGCCTCGGCGGCCAGGGCGTGATCCTGTGTGGAATGATCCTGGGTAAGGCGGCGTCGATTTATGGCAGGGGCCATTCGGTGATGATCCAGTCGTTCGGGCCCGAGGCGCGCGGCAGTTCGTGCAGTGCGCAGCTTATGCTGTCCGACCGGCCGATCGGCTATCCGTATGTCCGCAGCCTCGACGTGCTCGTGGCGATGTCCAACGACGCTTTTCATAAGTTCCTGCCAGGGCTGAAAAAGGACGGGATCCTGTTGTACGAGGACGAACTGGTCCATTTCGCTCCGGGTGAGAAGCCCGAGCGGGCCTGGGGTATCCCGGCGACGCGCTTCGCCGAGGAGCTCGGCCGCAAGATGGTCATGAATATCGTGATGGTCGGCTTCTTCGCCGGCGTGACCGGGATGGTTTCCCGGACCGCGGCCGAGGAAGCTGTCAGGGACTCGGTTCCGCGCGGCACCGAGCCGTTGAATCTGCAGGCGTTCGCCAAGGGGTATGAACACGGACGCCAGCTGATTGAGAAGGTCGGCTGAAAGGTCGATCACGCGTCAGGAGGTCAAGCATGGATCAGGTGAAGCTCCCGACAACCTGTAGCATCAAAAATGGTGCGGACGTGATTGTCCGCGAGATGGTTCTGGCGGACGAACCGGCCATCCTGGAGTTTTTCCGGGCGCTGCCGCTCGAGGATCGGCATTTCCTGCGAAATGACGTCACGGACGCGGTCCGGGTTCACAACTTCATGATCGACGACACGCACGATCGCGTTCTGGCGGTCGTGGCTGAACTTGACGGACGTATCGTGGCCTCGGCCGAGATTGACCGAAACCATTACGGGTCGATGACCCACATCGGCCAGCTTCGCGTCATCATCGCCCGGAATATCCAGCATCAGGGGCTCGGAACCATACTCAGCCGCATCCTTATGAATGCCGGTATCGCCGCGGGGATCGAGAAGGTTCTGGCCGAGACCTCAACCGAAAACAAGGTCGCGATGCTCGGGCTGGAAAAGATGGGCTTCAAGCTCGAGGCCACATTGAAGCGGCACGTCAAGGATCTTTCAGGCCGCAAGCATGATCTCGCCGTTTTTTCCTACGACGTCTCCCACATATGGGACAAGATGGAGGCGCTCGTATCCGACTACTCACCAATCAGGGGATACTGAAATAGGCCGTGCGGGCGGGGGGCCTGTCTTGGGCAACATGAGGCACATCCGTGTCGTCGCCGCGTTGATGCGCGACGAGACAGGGCAGAGAATCCTGATCACGCGCCGCATGGACCACGGCGAGTTCGGTGGCTACTGGGAGTTTCCGGGCGGCAAGGTGGAGCCGGGCGAAACCGACGAACAGGCGCTGGCCAGGGAACTCCTCGAGGAACTTGGCGCCGTCGTCACGGTTGGCGAACAATTTTACGCTCATGTGTTTCAGTACAGGACGTTTGTCCTGGATTTTCATATCCTGCACTGTCTTCCAGCGCGCCAGGAACTGCGGCCGATTGGCGTGGCCGAGATCAGATGGGTGCTGCCTGGGGAGCTTATTTCGTACCGGTTCCCGCCTGCGGACGCCGAAGTGGTGGCGCGGCTGGCCGGTGAAGGCGTTAGATGACCGGCATTGCCGGGGCTTCGGAGGTGTCATGATGTCCAGGCTGGTCTTCCTGATCGGGATGATCCTGGCGACCCCGGCGATGGCGGCCGAGCCGTCCATGGATGGCTCGCATGGCGATGCCGTTCTTGACGCGATGGTGGCCGAGCTTCAGCGAAATGTCGCGCAACTTCGTCTGGAACAGGGTGACTACGAGCTTCCTTACTTCGTCCGGTACTCGGTTCGCGAGGTCACGAATTACTACGTCAATGGCAAGAACGGTGCCGTGTTCGCCTCTTCGAACAACCGGTCGAGGCTGGCGGGTGTCGATGTCAGGGTTGGTTCCTATGAACTGGATTCGTCCGAGGACAAGGAGGCGGACTACAACTTCAAGCAGAAGTACACGCCGAATTTCGTGGCGCCGATGGACGATTCGATTCCGGCGCTGAGGGGCGTTCTGTGGCTGCTGTCCGATCATGCTTACAAGGCCGCCCTGATGTCCTTTCACAACGTCCG
>JAGOFO010000154.1 GCA_017997155.1 Myxococcota bacterium | reverse complement strand
CGCTCGGCCGTGAACACCATGCCGTTGGGTGGAATGATCGCCGACAACGTTTTGGCGACATCGGATTCTTCGGGCCCCATCACATCCAGATGGTCTGGACTGGCGTTGGTGATCACGGCATGCGTGGCCCGGACCAGCATGCGTTCAGCGACCCAGTGAAGAGTCGGCTGCAGCGCCATGCACTCGATCACTATGGCATCGGCGCCCATGCCGACGGCCGCCGCGAACACGCGCTTCTGTTCGATCAGGTTTGCCCCGGTAGGGCGGAACATCGGCAACTCTTTGCCCTCGGGGGTGATCATCCTTGCGGTGGTGCCGGTGGTTTTTGCGGCGGTATGAACGCCGGCGTGGTTCATCGCGGCAGCCAGGATTCTGGTGACGCTCGACTTGCCTCGAGTTCCGGCGACGTGGATTCGCGTCCGAATGGAAAACAGCGATCGCCGGTGGAAGAAGTTTTCGATCATGCCTGCCAGGACAAGCCCGCCGGCAAGCGCGGCCAACATCAGGATCCCGTCCATCAAGTCACATCCAGGGCCATGAATCGGGAACGTATTGTCCTTCCGGCCGGGGCCGGTTGTCAACCGCGCAGGGGACGAACGCGCGCGTGGGAACGGTGACCATTTTCGTCACCGAACGGGCAATTTTGAGTCAGTAGCGGATGCAATCCGACCGTAAAGGCCCGCGACACACTGTCCTCCAACACTCCAATCGGCTTTCCCGAACTGTAAAGATCCATCATTTCAACCGGATACCGACCGAGGCACATCATCCCCGCATGATGGCCCGATTATTGCTTGATAACCAAAGTGCGGGGCGTCGGGGGGCGTTCGCAGATATTCGGGGTCGTGCCCCGGAGTCGGACCAGGCAGGTCATGACTCCGGGGCTTTTTTGTATACGGCCGTGCCTGAAAACAGGGCCGGCAGCCCCGTTTCCATCTTCATTATCCCAATATATTCGGGTTGAGACCTGTTGCCGTCGGTAGTAGACTCAATCGTCTTTTTCATCTCGGGGTCCCAATTATGAAGCGGTTAGTCCGGGTATCATTCACGTTCGCCGTTCTGGCCATGCTGGCCGTGGCGACAGGTGGCTGCGGCGACGGGGAAAGCAACAATGACGTCACCGAGGACGCGCTGGACGTGGTTCAACCCGACACGGTTGACGCGATCGACGATGTCCAGAACGACGCGGATCGCGAGGTCGATCAGCCAGACTCCAGTGCAGATACCTTGGATATCGTCTGCACGTGTTCAGTTGCCGACGCATGCTGCGACGGCTGCCTGCCGATCAACGAGGGTGGAGCCTGCGATGTCGCGGATGCGGACGCCGGTCCCTGCCAGGTCGAGACCTGCCAGGCCGGTGCGTGCGTGATCGCGGACAAAGTCTGTACTCCCGACGGAACCTGCGCCACCGAGAATGGAACCTGCGACATGGAAACAGGCGAGTGTTCATTCATCAACGTGATGGCGGGGGACAACGGACTGGAGTGTGAGGCGCAGCCTGGTATCGACGGCAGCGGCCTCTGCCTGTTCGGCGAGTGCCTGCCGTTCGCCGACTGTGACTTCCGCGCCTATGACCAGGCTGCGGGAATGCCGTGCAACTTCAACTCCGAGTGCGCATCCGGAATCTGTCGTGCCTACGGCTGGGGCTGGGATCATTACTGCTCCGCAAAGTGCGATAACGGCGCCGCGTGCCCGGACGGACTACGCTGTGTCAAGGACGACGTCGGCGAGTATTTCTGTGAACGCATCGGCGAGTCGTTCCCCGGTGACGCGTCGGTTCCTCTGTTCAAGCCGTGCAACACCGACGCCGACTGCGCGGGCGGTATGTGCCTTGGCTACGATCAGACCAGATTCTGCAGTGCCGAATGCGAGGCGACCGGTGGCGGAGCTGCCGACGCGGCGGTCTGCGGTGACTGCGGCGACTGCCTTTCGGGTGGTCTGGAAAAGGGTTTCCAGTTTGAATACTACTGTGTTCCCGACAGCGACGGACAGCCCGGTGAGGTCTGCCAGAGCCCGATGGACTGCAGCAGACACTTCTGTTACGAAGGCTACTGTTCGGACCAGTGCTTCATCATTTCCGAGGAACTCGACACGTGTCCCGAGGGATTCAAGTGCATTTCCGACGCCTACCAGCCGGACCTTCAGTCCTGCGTGGCAATCACTTCGCTGAACAAGGAACGCGGCGACATCTGCGCCCATGACTACGAGTGCGTCAGCGGGTTCTGCCGCGCGATCGGCGACGTGTCCATCTGCGTGGACACATGCGACGAATGCGAAGGCGGCTCGTGCGTTCAGCTCGGCTGGATTGACACGGACACCTTCATGGAACTGTGGAAGGACGCCGACGCCGCCGCAAAGACATCCGACAACGACGGCGGCGAGGGCTCGCTGTCCCGCATCAGCTACTACATAAGTGAATCCGGCACCTACTACCTGCATGTGCGGGGCGACGACGATACGGTCAACGGTCCCTACATCCTTTCGGCCACGCTCGAAGGCATGGACCCGGCCGACATCGAAAACGAAGTCGAACCGAACGACGACCAGGCTGGCGCCACGGATCGAATCCTTCCGTTCCTTATCAACGCTCAGCTTGAAGCGGCCGGACACGACTGGTTCTCGTTCGAAGTCGTACTTCCCATGGATGTCACGTCGATCAGGCTGATCGCCGAAACGACCCCTCTTCCCGACAATATGTGCGTTCCCGCGGGAATGGACGGCACGGCCGCCTACGGCGATGCCTGCGCATGGGACTGGCAATGCGTCGAGGGTTTGAACTGCCTTTCAGGCATGTGCAACAAAACGTGCCTGACCGACACCGACTGCCCCGATGGAATCTGCTTCACGTACAGCGAAACCGACCTGCGCTGCGTTCCGGCCGACATGATTGGTCAGAAGGAAGTGCAGGAAAGTTGTCAGTACACCTGGGAATGCGCCGACCAGTGCTATGGCGACAACTACCTGGGTGAAGCTTACTGCACCAGGAACTGCACCCAGGACGAAGATTGCCCCTGGGGCATGGGCTGCCTGGGCGATCTGTGCAACAAGGGGTTCCCGGAACCCAACTTCCCGTACGGATACTGCCGCATGAACGCCGACTGCGAGTCCTACAACTGCGTCGACGGCATGTGCGCGCAGGACTGCACCGCCGATACCGACTGCGAGGGCTTTGACGCCATCGTGCCGACCGGCCCGAAGGAACTGTGCGCCTCCTGCAACGTCAACACGGACTGCAACGACGGAACAGAGACAATGTTCGACGAGTCCTACTGCGTGCAGGTGTCCGAAACCGAGAAATTCTGCGCCCCGCAGTGCACCTACAGCGAAGGCAGCTGCCCCGATGGAACCCGCTGCTACTCCCTGGACTATTTCACGAAGGTCTGCGCGCCGATCTCGTTCACGTGCGCCGGTGGTCAGGTTGGCTGCATCGAGGAAAACTCCTCCTGCGTCAGGCCGTTCATCTTCGAAGGTGAAATCTGCCGCTTCGACGACGAATGTTTCGAGGGCAAGTGCGCTCAGGGAATCTGCCGCGCCGAAACGTGCGACGGCACCATCGAGTGCGGATGCGACCTGCTGGAATGCGTGGACCATTACTGTGTCTACACCCCGGCCGCGGGCCGCGTGCTTGAAGTCGAGCCGAATAACGATGTCGACACCGCTCAGGAATTGCTCTCGACCCCGATCAAGGTGGTCGGCGGCTTCAACGTGGACGGACAGACCAGTGTCGACAACGACATCTACAAGCTGCAACTGGTCGCGGGCACGGCGTACTCGTTCGTGATGTCCGCTGCCTGCGAAACCGCCAGCGACCCCGCGATGCTGCTTCGTTCGGCCGATGGTGCCTACATCGATGGCTATGCGATCGACGACTCGGAGACGTCTTACTTCCCGGCCATCCTGGGATATCTGGCCGAAGCCAGCGAAACGATTTACATCGAGGTGGTCCAGGGACCATGGGTCGAGGGATTCCTGCGTCAGCCCTATGTTCTTGATATCACATCCTTCGTGCCGGAATCGGGCGACAGTTGCGTTGGCGCCACCGAACTGGGCAGTGCGAACGATCTCATGAACATGGAGCGCGTGAGATTCGACCTCGCGACCGACTCGGGCATCGCCCCCACGGCGATGGGCACCCTGTCGGGGCCTGACGTGTTCCGTTACGTGGATCTTCCCGCCAAGGTACCCGGAAGCATGTTCAGTGAGTGGACTCTTGTCGTGGAAAGCCAGCCGGATCCCTCGGATATCGCGCTGTGGGCCTTCACCGACTGTGCCGACATGGACGCATCCCTGGTGTCATGGTCGAACTTCAACGTCGTTATTGACAGCAGGGGACCAACCGAAGGTATCACGCTGCTCAACGAGACCGATGAGGTCAAACGCGTCTACATCGGTTACAACTCGGCGTCATTCGATTCTGTCCAGGTCAACCCATTCTCACTGTTGAGATGGGGCGACCATATGATGGCGGAGGCTGGTGACACGCCCGAGAACGCTCAATTGCATGGTTCGACTGTCGGCACGATGCTTTCTACCCAGCACAACCTTATCTTCCCCTGGGGCGCGGATCTGGCGCCGACCCTCGGAGCGTGCGCATCGATGGACACATCCGCGAAGGACGTGGTGATCAAGGTCAACGTGCCCGCCGGAACCTTCCTCAAGGCACAGATGACCCAGGCTTACATGAAGGGCCAGATGTACCTGCTGGACGCGCGTGACATGACAACATGCCAGGCGGCGGGCAACGGTGCGCTGTACTACATGCCGCCCCTGAACGAGGCGGATCCGGCACTGCCCAACACCGTGTATGTCGTCGTGGAGCCGGTCGGTCACCCGGGCGGTCAGTTCAATCTCGAGACGACCATCATGGAAGTCGGCGAATGTGCCGGTCCGTGCGACCCGACGACCGCTGCCTCGACTTGCACCGACGCCACGAACTTCTGCACGTGCAACGCTACGTCTAAGTTCTGGGAAAAGACGGACTGCGCGGCAACCTGCATCGCCGGTGGCTACTCGGTCAGCGGCGAATGTCACACGTTCGTCACCGGAACGGCGGCTGGCAAGTCACAGTGTATGTGCGAGTTCGACTGCGAAATGCCCGGCCTCACCGAGACGCTGTGCGGCAACGGACAGTACTCGAACTGCACATGCGATACCAGTGACCCGTGCGCATGGCTGAATGATGGAACATGCGACATCTTCTGCACCAACGAATTCGAGAACGGATTCGACGACAGCACCGACTGCACGCCCCCCGCGCCCTGATTCACCTGACCGGACACTGTTAATCCAATAATCACCGGAACAAATAAGACCGATCCTTTGCATCAGACA
>JAGOFO010000153.1 GCA_017997155.1 Myxococcota bacterium | reverse complement strand
AAGCGATTCGTTTGATGTGGTGGTGGTTGGTGGCGGTGTGGTCGGTGTGGCCACGGCCATGGCTCTGTCTGATCAGGGCCGTCTGCGGGTGCTTGTGCTGGAGGCCGAGAAGGAACTGGCGTTCCATCAGACCGGTCACAACAGCGGAGTAATTCATTCCGGGATCTACTACCGGCCGGGAAGTCTGAAGGCGGCCAACTGCGTGGCCGGTCGCGAACTGCTGTATTCGTTTCTGGCCGAACGCGGCATCCGCCATGAGCGTTGCGGAAAGTTGATCGTCGCGACCGACGCTCGCGAGGCGGCCAGGCTGGATTCGCTGATCGAACGGGGAACTGCCAATGGAATAAAGGGCTTGCGTCGGGTCTGCAGGGCTGAGATGACAGAGTTCGAGCCTGCTGTTGGCGGTATTGCCGGCGTGCTGGTGCCAGACACCGGGATCGTCGACTACTCCGAGGTCACAAGGGCATACGCCGCCGCGGTGGTGCAGTCCGGCGGTGACATCCGACTGGGAACCAGACTGGAATCGGTGCTGTCCGGCAAGGAAGGAGAGGTCGTCCTTGCCACGACGCGGGGCGAGGTCCGCGCCAGGATGGCAGTCAACTGTGCCGGACTTCAGTGCGACAGGGTGGCCCGCCTGTTCGGCGTCAGGACCGACGTCAGGATTGTGCCCTTCAAAGGGGAGTACTACGACGTGGTGCCCGAACGCTGGAATCTGGTCAGGAACCTGATCTACCCGGTCCCGAATCCGGACTTCCCCTTCCTGGGAGTTCATTTCACGCGTTCGATCGAAGGGCGGGTGCACGCCGGCCCGAACGCGGTTCCGGCCCTGATGCGCGACGGATACGACAGGTTCAGCTTCTCGGGCCGCGACGTAGCCGACATGGTCCTGTTCCCGGGTTTCATTAAGATGGGTATGCGCCACATGGGAATGGGGGTGGGCGAGATATGGCGTTCGGCGGTCAAACCGGCGTTCGTCAAGGATTTGCGTCGTCTGCTGCCGGCGATAGAGCCCGCCGACCTGGTGCCGGGAGTGCCTGGAATCAGGGCACAGGCAATGGATCGCGGCGGTGCGCTGCTGGATGACTTCGCCATCGTAGACGCGCCCGGATCGATTCATGTCCTGAACGCGCCATCGCCCGCCGCCACAGCCTCGATCAGTATCGGTCGCACGATAGCTAACCGTGCGTTCCCGCGTCTTGGCGTTGGAATCAGGAAGGATTGGGAGATCGTCGTCTGACGGCGGGAGGTGTTAAGTGAGACAGCGTGACTTGGCCGCCCTGCCTTTGCTGGCCTTTGTCCTGGCGGTCGGATGCGGTTCCGAGCCCAATGTGCAGGCTGATGCGCAGACGGATGTGCAGGCGGACGTGCCGGAGGTCAGGGATTTCAAGATCATGACATTCAATACCGGCACGAGCGACAGGCTGGACCACTCGTATGACGAGGACGGGTACGATAACCAACTTGCCGCGATCAACAGCGATTTGTTCGGTAACAACCTGGCCTGGTTGAAGGCCCGGGACGGACTGCGCGCCATCGTGGACACCCACAAGCCGGATATCATCGGCTTCCAGGAGTTGTTTTTCGACCCGGAGTGCGTCGAGATCTGCGAAGGTCTGGCAGGCTCAGGCGACCTGGACACGGTCTGCGGAGCCGAGGCCGGAGTATTCGTCTGTGCCCGATGGATCGGCGCGGTGGATCCAGAACTGACGGTCAGGGCGGCGGTGGGGCCGGACTACCAGGTTGCCTGCGCGCCCAACCACCCGGACAACTGCATAGCGGTGCGCAGGGACTTCGGGACGTTGACGCCCGTCGCGGGCGCAACCGAAGTCGGAGGCGCGTTCATCGACGGCCTCGACGGCATGCCGCCGCCGAACGGATGCACCAATGGCGCCCGGGTCGCCACCGGACTGGTCTCGATCACGAACGGGCCGCAGGTTGCCTTCGTGGACGTGCACACCGTCGCGGGTTCCAACGTCGACTGTCGTCTCGCTCAGTTTCAGCAGGTTTTCGAGGATCGCGGTGACGGCCGGCCCGCCACTTTCGGCGAATACAATATCGTCGTGGGCGACATGAATATCGATCCATTCTCGTTCAGGGACGACAGCGTCACTTACTGGAACGGAAAGGTCGGGCAGGACAAGGCGTTTCATTACATATCTTCCAGTGGCATCGAAGGTCCGTTTACCCACCCGGCCACGTTTTCGAAGCTTGATCACGTCATCTCGGACAGCCTGACCGGGTCTTGCGTGGTGCTGGGTATCACAGACGGCACGGACGCGCCTGTCTCGGCCACCAGCACCTACTTCGACCACAGACCGATCGTCTGTGAAGTCCACATTCCGTAATCAATCAAAATTCACTGCCGAATCTCGGAACGATGCTTGACCGGTTGAAGCTGTATGGCGGGAAAATGGGGGGATCAGAACAGCTTGCCGCCCCAGGCGACGACGAGGCCGGCGAACACGACCGAGACCATCGTCATCAGCTTGATCAGAATGTTGAGGGACGGACCGGTCGTGTCCTTGAAGGGGTCGCCGATCGTGTCGCAGGTGACGCCGGCCTTGTGAGCCTCGGAGCGCTTGCCGCCGAAGTTGCCCTTTTCGATGAACTTCTTCGCGTTGTCCCATGCGCCACCAGCGTTGTTGAGCATGATCGCCAGGACGAAGCCGTTTGCCAGACCGCCAACCAGCAGACCCATGACGCCGCTGACACCGAAGATAAGGCCGGTTACGACCGGGGCGATGATCGCCATCAGCGACGGCAGGATCATCTCGCGCTGGGCGCCGGCCGTGGAGATCGCCACGCATCTGGCGTAGTCGGGCTTGTCGGTGCCTTCCATGATGCCGGGGAACGCCTTGAACTGACGGCGGACTTCCTCGACCATCGAGCCGGCCGCGCGTCCGACCGCCTTCATCGTCATCGCCGCGAACACGAACACCATCATCGCGCCAATGAACATGCCGCACAGGACTGCCGGGTTCATCAGGGTCACGTTGTACGCGGCCATGAAGTCGGCCATCGTGGCATTGCCTGTCGCCACCAGCTTCAGTCCGTCGGCAGCGGCGACCATCTGTGATGTAGGCTCGCCAACGCCCTTGAAGAAGGCGATCGGGCCCTGAATGATGACGCCATCGGCGGTATCGGCCGCCATGCGGCCCAGCCACACCCGGATCTCTTCCAGGTATCCGGCCAGAAGCGCCAGGGCGGTCAGTGCCGCGGAACCGATCGCGAAGCCCTTGCCGGTCGCCGCGGTCGTGTTGCCAAGGGAGTCGAGCGCGTCCGTGCGCTGACGGACCTCTTCCGGAAGGTGGGACATCTCGGCGTTGCCGCCGGCGTTGTCAGCAATCGGACCGAACGCGTCGGTCGCCAGGGTGATGCCGAGCGTGGCCAGCATGCCTACCGCGGCGAACCCGATGCCGTAAAGACCCATCGCGATCGAGTCGGCCTTGCCGTCGAATCCGCCCGGGGCCCAGTAGGAGACCAGGATTGCGGCCACGATGGTGATGACGGGGATAAGTGTCGAGTACATGCCGACCGCCATGCCGTCGATGACGGCGGTCGCCGGGCCCATCGTGCACTGCTTCGCGATACCCTTGGTCGGCTTGTATTCATCGGACGTGAAGTATTCGGTGGCCTGGCCGATGATGACACCCGCGAACAGTCCGGCAACCACCGAGATCCAGATGTTCGGCGGGATGATGCCGAAGTGCGACAGCAGGATGACCGCGGGGACGATCAGGACCGACGCGCCAAGCGTGCCTATCAGCAGCGACTTGAGCAGGTTTTTCTGGGTGGCCTCTTCCTTGGTGCGGACCAGGAAGATTCCGATGATCGACAGGATGGTGCCGACACCGGCCACGATCATCGGGGCCAGGACGCCACCCTTGCCGAAGGCGGGCAACGCCGCGCCAAGGGCCGCGGTGGAGAGGATCGAGCCGCAGTATGACTCGTACAGGTCGGCACCCATGCCGGCCACGTCGCCAACGTTGTCACCAACGTTGTCAGCGATGGTAGCGGGGTTGCGCGGATCGTCTTCCGGGATGCCGGCTTCGACCTTGCCGACAAGGTCAGCGCCCACGTCGGCGGCCTTGGTGTAGATACCGCCGCCGACACGCGCGAACAGCGCCTGGGTCGAGGCGCCCATGCCGAATGTCAGCATCGTGACGGTGATGTCGATCAGCTTGTCATGCTCGCTCATTCCCTTGTTGACGAAGGTCAATGACATGAACTCCAGGCCGGTCTTCATGTTCTCGGGGGTAAAGACCAGCTTGTCCAGGATCAGGTACCACAGGCAGATATCGAGCAGGCCGAAGCCGACCACGACCAGACCCATGACCGCGCCGGACCTGAAGGCTACCTGCAGTCCGCGATTAAGCGAGTGCCGGGCGCCCTCGGCCGTACGGTTGGAGGCGAGGGTGGCGGTGTTCATGCCGATGAAGCCGCACAGACCGGAGAAGAAACCACCGGTCAGGAAGGCGATCGGAACGAACGGATTCTGTACGCCCAGGAAGGCGAGGACGGCCAGAATAACAACCATCACCAGAAATACGATGGTGACGACCTTGTACTGCCGGCGCAGGTAAGCGAAGGCGCCCTCGCGGACGTACTGCGCGATCTGCTGCATCGTCTCGTTCCCGGGATGTGCTTTTTTCATCATCCGGAAGAGCACGTACGCCATTGCGAGTGCAATCACAGACGATATCGGCGCGATCCACCACAGCAGATCGATCGTCGAGGCCGATGCCGCAGCCATCGCCGGCGCGGAGGCCAGGATGCAGGCAAGTGCGGTCAGTGCCGCCATGCCGCCCAGGTTCTTTCGGTCTTTGCCCATCACACAACTCCGTTTTTGCGAGTGTCGTTCAGATCCCGAAATATCAGGATTTTTGCGTCGTGAATTGTCTACCGGATAACGGCATTTTTCAAGGTGGCTCGGAAGGCGAAACCTCGTGTTCGGGGAGGTGCATTCGTAGGGACGAATGCAAATTCGCCCATCCGGGACGCATGGGACTGGATCAGGGGCAGGTGGGTGTGATGTAAATGATGGATGGTGTCAGGCGGACGTTCAGCACCGGTTCCGTGCCGTCGACATTCAGGACGTGGGGGTGTTCCGTGGATTCGGCGTCAAGCAGCGCGCCGTCGATGCCGATGACCGTGGCCTGCGAGCATCCCGGAGGCAGTGGCAGCGCGAGGTCAAACGAGGTTTTCTTGCCTCCTGGCCCGTCAACGTTGTAGTTCTGGTCAGGAAAATCACGGCCATCCCATGCGGCGACGACTATCCGGCCCGATTCGTCGACGAAAGCCAGCGCGTAGACGTCATTCGGCAGAGCCAGTCCCGCCGAAAGGTCGCGCGCGAACCGGGTGTCGCCGAGCACGTCCGCCATCGCCTTGAAGGAAACCCATGCGGGCTTGGCCCGCCTGATGCTGCCATCCTCGCCGGTCCAGCCGAACAGCCC
>JAGOFO010000152.1 GCA_017997155.1 Myxococcota bacterium | reverse complement strand
CGACGTGGATCTGAAGCTGCCGCGCATTCCGTACCGCGAGACCATCCGTGGTTCCGCGAAGAACGTCGAAGGCAAGCACAAGAAGCAGTCCGGCGGTCGTGGACAGTTCGGCGTCTGCTACATCGACATGGGCCCGAACGTTCGTGGCGAGGGATTCGACTTCGAAGACGCCATCTTCGGCGGTTCGATTCCGAAGCAGTTCATTCCGCCGATCAGGAAGGGAATGGAAGACTGCATGACCCGCGGCGTTGTCGCCGGTTACCCGGTCGTGGACATCAAGGTCAAGCTGATCGACGGCAAGTACCATGACGTCGACTCCGACGCCCGGTCGTTCGAAATGGCCGGCTCACGCGGATTCAAGGCGGCGTTCAAGCTGTGCACCCCGATCATCCTTGAGCCGATCATGGAGCTGACCATCGTTGTTCCCGAGGAATACCAGGGCACGGTCATGGGCGACATCAGCAGCCGTCGCGGCCGCATCATGGGTGGAGACGCCATCGGCGGCAAGCAGGTCGTCAAGGCGACCGTCCCGATGTCCGAGTGCCAGACCTACGCGTCCGACCTTCGCTCGATGACGTCGGATCGCGGCTCGTTCAGCATGTCATTCGACCACTACGAGGAACTGCCCCCGAACCTGGCCGAGAAGCTGATGGCCGACGCGAAGCTCGAGGAAGACGAAGAGTAGTTCCGCACCCGTCCCGCACCCGGGCGGATGTCAATTCGCCCGGCGAATCAATTCAATCCTTATCGCCTGACTGGTTGCCGACACGGCTTTCGAATTCGCCGGGACGTTTCTGCAGATAGGGGTCGTCCGGTGACAGGGCCAGGGCTTCACGCGAGACTGCCAGAGCCTCGTCCGGGAAACCGTTGATAAAAAGCGCCTCGGCGAGAGTGTCCAGGATGGCGGATTTGCCTCGACCGGAAATGTCGACCGCGGCGCGCGCGAGCTCGAGGGCGCGAGGAGCGTCCCGCAGGCCCAGGTGGGGACTGGTGGACATCACCCACGCGGCGTTGTTCATGATCCAGGCTGCCTCGTCAGGGTTGAACCGGTCTATATCGCGCAGGGCGGCGTCCAGGTCGCGAGAAAGGGAAATGGCGATGTCCAGGCTGGCCGGGTTGGCGTCATAGGCGCGAAGCGCCCGGCCGATACCTGCAAGATGGCGATCAGCCTGCTGGCGCGCGGGGTCCGGCGGCTTTTCCAGTTGAACTCCGTAACCTCGATTGCGCATTATCGCGTCGGCACGCACGTAATTCCGGTAGTACCAGCGCCAGGACCACCACCAGCCGACAAGCAGCAGCACCACGAGTCCGGCGATCAGATACACGCGGTAGCGTCTGAAAAAGCCCGGCCCGGCTGGCGGCACGGCTGCGGCGGCGGAGGATGTCCTGCGCGGCGGGGAAGCGAAAACGATGTTGTCGGCGGGTTCCTGCGTAGGGGCGAATGAAAATTCGCCCTCCGGCGTGTCAGGGGATGACAATTCGCCATCAGGGACAGGATCAGGGTCTGGGACAGGATCAGGGGCAGGATCAGGATCCGGTGTAGGGGCGAATATCAATTCGCCCTCCGGCACCGGGACCGTGGCGCCGCAGACCGGGCAGGCCGCGCGACGGCCGCTCCACGATTCGGGCGCGGACAGACGCTGGCCGCAACCTCCACACACATAATCGACCCGTTCGTTCATTCGAGGTTCGCTCCGGATGGCTTCGCTTCGAGCCGGATCGCCGAATCCAGCGTGATCCCGTTGAGGGACACAGGCGGAATCGGCACACGAACCGGGGACCGTAGGGGCGAATGATACTCGCCCTCCGACGTAGGGGCGAATGACAATTCGCCCTTCTGGACAGGTACAGGGACAGGATCAGGATCCGGCGTAGGGGCGAATGAAAATTCGCCCTTCTGGACAGGTACAGGGACAGGATCAGGATCCGGCGTAGGGGCGAATGAAAATTCGCCCTTCTGGACAGGTACGGTGGCACGGATCAGTGACGGGCAGTCGGGATCGCCGGCGTACTGGAATCGGAACTCGCGTTTGACCCTGTCCGCTATGGCGTCGGCCTTTTCCGGGAAAAGACAGAGCGCCGAGTCAAGGAAGCTGTACAGGTCGGCCTCCGGCGCCCACGCGATGTTCGTCAGGAAGTACCTGGACGAAACAGTGTCCATCATTTCGTCGAGGGTCAACGACGCATCCGCCGTTTCCGCGGTGCCGGATTCGTCCCACAGCATGTAAAGGGTTCGCGCGACCCAGTTCTCGTCAAGCTTCTGTGTCGAGGAACCAGTCGCTGTCGGGAACACCATATCGGACTGTCCCTGCTGGGAGAGGTACTCCCCGTTTTCGAAGTCCACGTAGAACCACGAGTCGTTCTGGATATCCCAGTAGAACGGCCAGGTCGTATCGAACCAGAGCGTGGCGGTCACAAGAGACATGAACGTCGCCCAGCCCTCGCTGAAGGCGAACCTGGGATCGAGTGTCTGTCCCAGGTAGTGCGCGCCACCGGTCGAGTTGTCCTTGGAGTAGGAGTCCAGCACATAGTGGCCGAACTCATGGAAAAGGACAGCCCATCCCCAGGCGGAAGACCACCCCTGGGCCGAGACCACCGAGATGACGTTGGCCAGGTTCGGTCCCCGGCTGGTGCCGATCCATGTCGGGTTAAGACCCTGGTAGCAGGTGCAGGGCACGAAGGTGTCGTCCCATGGGCCGTAAATGACCGCCAGGGTCTCCGGTTTTCCATCGAAGGCCCTGTCGACAAGCGGCTGCACGATATTCGAGAAGCTGACGCGGTTCATCTGGAACACGAACATGGCGCCGGCCTGCTGTTCTATCGGAATGGTTATTTGTCCAATGGCTCCGCCGGCGGGCACGTCGACATACCATGAGTAGGGGTCGAACGTCCGCAGGCCGTTGTCGCGTGGTTCTGTAAGGGGATCCAGAACCGCCATCAGAACCCGGCCCTCGGGGGCCCACACCGTCGACACGACCATCTTCTCGGCACCGACGGGACGACGTGAGACGGGAACCCTGAAAGCGCCATCGTCATCAGTGATATAGCCGGCGCCGAGGACCGCGCCATCGGCGTCAACGACCGTCACCAGCACGTCCCGCACCGGCATCTCGTCGGGACCCGTCATAACCACGCGTCCGGACTGGACGTCGCCGTACATGTACTCGACCGAGAGGGTTCCAGAGACGTTGTACTCCGAGTCTCCAAGGCACAGTCCGGAGACAGGCTCGCAAAAAAAGTCGTCATCGCAGGTTCCGCACACACCGCCGCATCCGTCCGTGCCGCAGAAACGGTTTACACAACCAGGGGTGCAGGATGTCGGCGGGCGAAACCGCCCAATGCCGTCGTCGCAGCCTGTCGCCGACCAGGTGGCCAGCAAACCAGCCATGACGCAGAAGAAAAGACCAAGCCGCCCGATGTGCCTGATCTCGCGGGAACTGTCTGGGAGCGTCTGACGCATTGCATCAACCGTCAAGTTGCGGGATAATCCGGCAACATTGTGATCGAATGCCGGTAACCGGTCAACTGTCGCCGACAGCGTCCGGTGTGGTGTAATATACGGCACTCCTGTGATTTCGGGTGGTGGCTGCCAGATGAATGTGCTCAGACCGAAGATTTGTATAAAGACGGCGCGCTTCGCGTCGCGAGCCAGCGCCGATGTGCTTTCTCCCGCCAGAATCCCGGTGCCGGTCGACTGGGACTTCAGCGAGGCCACGCCCGACCTGCTGCGCCAGGTCATGCTGGGCATGGACGTCGCCCTGAAGGGTGGTCGCCACCGGGTCAGGCTGAATCCGACCATGTGCGTCGGCGTGGACGTTGCGCCGGGCGGCGTCGCGCGCGTTTCGGTACGCACCTCGACCGACGACGTGACCCGCGAGGCCAGGCTTGAGAGCTTTTCAGCAACGTTCGAAAAGCCTCTGACCGTTACGAACGTGCTGGGCATCCTGAAGCGTTTTTCCGGCCTTTTCGAGGCCCGCCCCGGCGATCCCTGCGACAGCGGGCAGGGCACTCAGACTGCCGATGGCGGTGGTGGCAGCGAGGTCCCCCCGGGTATGCTGGCGTCGATGCTGCGCAGACTTGTCGGCGGCGCGACCCAGCGTGTTCCCGAGGTGGCCGGTTTTGCCAGGCGCAATCTGGATCGAGCCGGCGCCATTCTGTCATCGATGGTCGGTGAGCCTCTGGCGGTCGAGATCTCGCGCATCACCGGCGTGGCGCGTGCCGATCGTCTGAAACCTGATTCTGAGCCCGTTCTGGTGATGTCCGTATCGGGCAGCATCGTCATCTCGCGCACCGGCGCCAAGGTCGCGTTCAAGGAGCTTGAAGTTCCGGCAGTTGTGATGCCTCGCCCATCCACGCGTCTTTCCGGATTCCTCGCGCCGTCGGCCGGGGAAGAAGGCGGTCCGTTGTCCGACATCGAACCCGCGGTTCTGGCCGTCGACATCGCCAGGATGATCGACTCGATTTCGGGCAGGGTGGATGCCGACGTGACCATGCCGATCGTCGAGGCGTCATGGTTGTCGGCGGACCGCACCGACTCGCGCGTTTCAGTGTGGACCGAACAGTCCTTCCTGTCCCTTGGCGCCCATTTCGACGCAAGCATCACCGGGGCCGACGTCGCGCTTGAGATGCAGGAACTCACCGTCAAGTCACCCGGCTCAAGGCGCACTTTCGTGTGTCGCGCCACCCTTGGCGGCACGGTCGGGATTGAGGACGGCCGTCCCAGACTTTCCAATCTGTCGGGCACGCTTGGACAGACCAATCGGGGCGCGCTGCCGGTGTTTCTTGTCAGGCTGAGCGGCGAGAACCCGTTCGTGAAGACAGGCAGCGCGTTGACGGTGCAGATCGACGAGGTGCGGTCCACGGGCAGCATTTCCTTCGACGTCGACGCCGAAGGCAACCCCGGTTTCAAACTTCCGGACGGCGCGGCGGGCATCACCGGCGTGTTCTCGCTGCCGGATCAGCAGTTCGGGCAATTCGCGTCCGCGACGGTCTCGGGATCGGTTACAAGGGGCCGGATCGACTGCTCTGTCAAGGCCATGGACGACGGTTTCGACGTGTCGTCGACACTGGTGTTCCCGACCGCCATGGTGTTGACCACGCGAGTCAAGGCGATTCCGGAACTGAACATGGTCCCCGGTCCGGTTCATCTGGACGCGTTCGCCACGGTCGAGGGCGATATCGGCGCGTTCGTGGTGCCGGGCGGCGAAGGCCGCGCCATGTCGGTCGAGCCGCGTGGAGGCGCCAGCATCACCGTTGAGCGCTGGAGCCTGGATTCGCCCGGACGCGTCATCTCCAGCGCTGGCGCCGTCGCCTTGAAGGCCGTTGTGCGCGAGGGCGTTGTCTCGGTTGACGGCGAGGGTGACTTCGCGGTCGATCTGCGCTGGTCGTCGCATACAGCGAAGGTTCAGGTTCAAACGTCGGAAGGCACGACCAGACACCGGCTGCCGCCGTGGCTCGCCCGCGGATCCCAGTGCGTCCATATCAGTCCGGGCGGACGTCTGCAGCTTTCGTCGGGGCGACGT
>JAGOFO010000151.1 GCA_017997155.1 Myxococcota bacterium | reverse complement strand
GTCGCCGTCAGCGGCGCACTGACCGGCACAGAAACGACCGCTGTTGTCACCGACACACGCGGCGAAATCCTCGGTCTGCGGGCTGGCGCAATCAGAGTCGACTCTGCATGGCATACACAGCTTCGGCATGGTGTGGACACAAACGAACACCGCGTCCGACCCGCTGGCCACCATCAGACAGTCGAAACCGCGCGGGCATGATTCGCTTGTCTGGCAGAAGGACGTGCACTGAAGCCCATCGGGCGTGTCCAGGCAGAATCCCGAGTTGCAGTCCGTCGATTGCTGGCATGGCCAGCCGGGCTCCCCCTCGTGAATCTCAGGCGGGACATCCGAAATCACGTCCGTCGCCATGTCCGGTTCGGTGTCGGAGTAGTGGATGTCAGGCACGTCGAAGAACAGGATGTCGGATAAAACGTTCGTATCCGTCGTGGCGTCGTCCAGTCCCGTGTCGGCGACGTCGCTGACGCCGGTATCATCGGTGGACTGGAAGTCAGAACACCCCGACCAGAGCACCAGAAGGAGCGCTGCGGGCAATATCGATCCAAAGCGGCGAAGCATCGTTCGTCCCCCAGTGGCATCAAGAAAGCAAAATGGACACGGCTATTATACAGATAGAAGTCAGATCTAACTACCCCATGGCTGTAATGCGACGATTCGAAATCTGGCGCTCTGGTTTGAATTGCAGGGGATCAGTTCTGAGTTTCGGGATCTTTCGTGTCGGGGGTCTTGTTACCGGCCTTGTCCTTTTTTTCAAGGGTGAAGGTCTTGTATTCCCTGGCAAGCCTGGTGTCCTTGATTCGAACCGAGGCAGCCTGCTCAAGCTGGCGGATCCTTTCTCTGGTCAAGTTCATGATCCTCCCGACATCTTCAAGAGTGACCGGGCCCTTGTCGGCAACGTCCAGCACGCACGAGTCCTGAAGCTCCCAGGGTTCCAGATCCGGAAAGTTCAACTTGATCGAACCTGTCTTGCTGCTGACATCGAGGTACAGATGGTACTTGCACGCGACCCACGGACACGGGCGCGGCCCCTTGGCGCAGTCGCCGCGGGTGCGTGGACGCAGAGCCTGCAGACCCTCGTCGATCTCGAGCCCATCCGAAAAATCCACTTTGCTGAGCTTTCTGGCCGCGATGGTCCGGGAGCGTCTCTTGCCCTGACGACCGGCGGACGTGCCGCCCTGATCGTTGGCGGAGCCGTCTGCCGCCGCGACCTTCGGCGTTCTGTTGCCACTGTTGTCAGGTTTCGTTGGATTCATTCCAGGCAAACCATATCTGCTTCGCGATGGAACACTATCACATCGTTGTCGGCATGAAAAGCACCCTTTTCAGGGAGTGCGGGCGGGTTGACGGTCAGATCTCGTTGACAGGCCCGGCACCCAGTTCAGGCCTGGGATTCAGCCAGAGATCGACCGGGTACGGAATCCCGGCCGGCCTGAACGGCAGGGTCACCTTCCGTCCGATTCCGGCGCTGTGGTACGCGGCCAGGATCACTTCGAGAACAGCCAGACCATCCTCGCCACTTTCATCCGGCTGCCTGCCTTTGAGCATGCAGTCGATGAAGTGGGCGTCTTCCTGCGGGTAGCCGTTGTTGAACAGCCACTCGTAATCATGGTAGGTCCACCCGTTCGAAGGTTCGTCCGATTCCGGGAAGCCGTTCTTCGAGAACGCCCTGAGGGCGCTGCCCTTCAGCAGGTCAGCGTAAACCACGCCGTCCGTGCCGAAGATCTCGAACGTGCTGTCCATGCCGCCGCGGAGCGCCCACGACGACTCGGCCTGACCAACCGTGCCATCCTCGAATTCCATGATGATGATCGCATGGTCTTCCTCGCGGGTAATCTCGCCGTGCAGGTAGGTTCCCATGTGTGCCTGCACCGACTTGACCTTTTTCTTGCCCAGGAAGAAACGGATGCACTCGATTGAGTGGCAGCCCATGTCCATCACGATGCCGCCGCCGGCCTGAGTCGGTTCCCAGAACCACGGCGAGTAAGGCCCGTCGTGCTTTTCGCACTGGCGCAGCAGGTATGGCCGACCGATGCCGCCCGATTTCATCAGTTCGAACGCCTTGACGAACTTCGGGATGAAACAGAGCTCCTCGGCATGGGCAAGCACCAGCCCCTTCCGCCTGGCCGTTTCGATCATCTTCTTCGCGTCTTCCAGCTTCAACGCCAGCGGCTTCTCGCATATGACATGCTTGCCGGCTTCAAGCGCGTCGATTGATACCGGCGCGTGGAAGCAGTTCGGGATCGCCACGACCACGGCATCCACGTCCGGATCGGCCAGCAGTTCGGTGTGGGCCCCGTATACCTTGCCGACGCCATTGTCGGCCGCGAACTTACGCGCCCGCTCCTGGTTGAGATCCGCCACCGCGACCACGGTTGCCGCCGGAACAGTCGCCAGCGCGTTGAAATGAACCTGCGAGATCATGCCGGTCCCGATCAGACCGACCCTGATTTTTCGTTCCATCTGCCCCCCCCTTCAGCGTTCGACCAGTTCGTCGATGTTGGCCTGAACCTTCAGGATGGCGTCAACGATATCCTGCAGATCCTGAACCGTGCCCGACAGGAAGCTGTAGTGCATCCAGATCGCTTCGTGGTAGCCCGCCTTGACGGACACCGGGAAGTCACCCTTGACCGAGTGGATGCCTTCGCCATACCGTTCGCGCAACATCGGGAATTCGCTGGTCTTCGCGTCCATCAACGGATGTTCGTGCAGGGCGGTGTAGAAATCGCCATCCAGCGAGACGCCTTCGGCTTCCAGAGCCTGCAGGAACCGGTCGCGGTGAACGCCCTTGAAGCAGGACGGGTCGTATTTCATGACCGTCTGGTAGCAATGCCGCCTGGTCACGCGCGGATCTACGTCCAGGACACGGATGCCCTTCACGTTTTCATGCAGCAGGCGCGTGAACTCGGTGGACATCTTTTCGCGTGCGATGGTGACTTCGTCCAGGCGATCCATCTGACCCATCAGAACCGCGACGTGCATGTCGCCCAGTCGGTAGTTCCACCCGAACACCAGGCCTTCGTAAGCGTCGTATCCGGGTTCCTTGCGGCCGCAGTTGATCAGCGACATCGCACGCGCCAGGTGCGTGTCGTCCTTGATCGTGATGGCACCGCCCTCGCCGGAGGTCATCAGCTTGGAGGACTGGAACGAGAACGAGCCGAAATCGCCGATCGACCCGACGCCCATGCCGCGCCACTGTCCGCCGTGGGCATGCGCGCAGTCTTCAATAACGATCAGGTTGTGCTTCCTGGCGATCTGCATGATCCGGTCCATGTCGGTGCACGATGAACCAAGGTGGACAGGGATGATGAACCTGGTCTTCGGGGTGATTGCCTGTTCGACCAGATCGGGATCCATGCAGTAGTTGCGTTCCTCGATGTCCACGAACACCGGCACGGCGTTGCACCTTACGGCGCATTGCGCGGTCGCGGCGAACGTGTAGTTCGGGACGATGACCTCGTCACCCGCCTGTACCCCGGCAGCCTTGAGCGCCACTTCCAGCGTCACGGAGCCGTTTGACGCCAGCACGCAGTGCCGGGCGCCGTGGTAATCAGCGAACCGCCGGCAGAAATCCACCGACAATTTGCTGGGGAAAGGATAGCCACCCCATTTTCTAGAACGCAGAGTCTGAAGTACGTACTTCTCTTCGCGTTCGTCGAACTGCGGCCACGGGGAGAAAGGTTTGGTCCTGACTGGAGTTCCACCAAAGAGCGCGAGCTTGGACATGACACTATCTCCATGAAAAAACAAACGGCGGCGACCAATTCGCCACCGAGCGAACCCGGAACATTGGAGGACCGGTCAATCGACCGGATCCATCTCGCCGTTCGCGACGAGCATATCAAGAATCCGAACCGCAATCGACACGTCGGCGACCAGAGGGTTGTTGATCAACGCCATCAGGGCCTTGCGGCGCGACCTGTTGACCGCCGCCTCGATCGTCAGGCGCTCGTACGACTTCAGGTGCCTGACCTGACCGATGATCTCCTCCGGCAGGGGAGCCGCTGGAAGCGCATGAACTCCGTTGCGGTCGATCATGGCCGGTGCCTCGATCACGGCGTCTTCGGGCAGTTCGTCGATCACCCGCCCTCCGTCATCAAGCCTGTTGAGCAGATTGACGACGTGTCTGGACGGCTCGGAGGCCGACAATGACGAAATCACGTCCAGCGCGACCCGGGAATACCAGGCGCCGCCACGCTGCGATAGAAGGTCGGGTTTCCGGTGTTCGGCCGGATCGCGATAGATCTTGAAAAGCTGCTTTTCAAGATCCATCACCACCAGGGCTCTTGAGCGTTCCGACTTCAACCGATCGACCATCTCGGTGGTCGCGTAGAAATATTGAAGGTACGGACTGGGAACCATTCCGAGCGCCTGGTAGAACGCCTGCCCGAAATTCAGCTCGGGAATATTCGCGGGGATCGCGCCACCAGTGAACCCGGCCATCACCATGTCGGTGATGTCCATGCCGTCCAGACGGACGCCCCTGACCCAGCCGAAGTGGTTCAGACCGATGTAGTCCAGCTCGACCCGGCCGGGGTCCACCCCGATCGCGCGTGCGGTCTCGATCCGCATCTCCATCGGGATGTTGCAGAGTCCGACAGCGCGGACGCCGCCGTGCCGCAGCAGCGTTTCGGTGATGATCCCGGATGGGTTGGTAAAATTCACGACCGTGGCGTCGGGCGCCAGCGCCCGCACCCGGCCGGCGATCTCAAGAATTTTCGGTATGGTTCTGAGCGCCTTCGCGAAGCCGCCCGCGCCGGTAGTCTCCTGCCCGATCAGACCGAACTGAAGGGGGATCTGCTCGTCTCGCAGGCGCGCCTTCTGGCCGCCCACGCGAATCTGGGTCACAACAAACCGCGAGTCTGCGACCGCGTCGTCAAGGTCGGTCGTCTGTCTGACGGTGAAGGTGGCCCCGCCCGCGTCAGCCATGCGTCCGCAGAAAGCGGCCACCGGATCCAGGCGTTCCGGGTCGATGTCGTGCAGCACGACCTCGGTCAGGTCGATCTCCGGTCCGCGTTGAATCAGTCCTTCGAAAAGCTCGGGCGTGTAAGTGGATCCGCCACCGATGACGCACATTTTCATCGCCAGTACCCCATTTTCGACAGGAACTGCCATTCCCGGGCAGCCCATGATTCTAGCTTGTGAATTGATTTATTCAACGGTGCCCGCGGCCGGCGTCAGTTGCGCGTGGGAGCTGGGCGACTGGAATTCAGTTCCAGGGCGATGACTATGCCGGCAAGTGGCGGGATCAGGGGAAGCACGAGGGTGCCAACCGGGTGGCCCCGAAAGTAGAAGTATTCGGACGATGCGGCCAGCAGGGGCAGGGCGATGGCCGGGATCAGCCGCAGCAGGACGGCGGCGCGATCGACGTGGGTGGCCGCAAGGTCCGCCATGTGGCGCGCGAACAGCACGAACAGGCCGAAGGTCATGGCCATGAACAGGTGGGGGCAGTTTTTGGGACTCGCTACGTTGGCGACCAGCATCACGGTCAGCCAGGCTGTCGCGGTCGGGGCGCGGCAGAACCAGCCGTAAAGAGCGGCGGTGGCGGTAGCCGCGGCGAACAC
>JAGOFO010000150.1:3164-5633 GCA_017997155.1 Myxococcota bacterium | reverse complement strand
GTGCTGGGCGCAGGCAGGGTCCTTGACGACATGGACCTTCTGCGGCGCAGCGCCATCTAGGCAGGTCGCCTGACGGTTGGATGCGATGTTGTACTGGTTTTTCAGGCACAGGCTGTTGTTACTGGGCGCCCTGCTGGTGATCGCTCCACTGCTCATCATGTACATGGCGGGTAGTTCCAGATCCAGTTCAGGTTTTCTCGAGTCGACCGGCGGAACGATGGCTGGACTCAGCCAGGCCGGCACATCGGGAGCTGTCGACGCCGTCGATGGCATGACGACCGGACTTGGAACCGTATTCGGAATGTCCGGTGAAATCGGCAGGCTCAGGGCCGAGAACGACGAACTGAAAGGCCTTGTTCAGACGGTCCGCGAACTTGCCGATCAGAACCACGAACTGCGTCAGCTTCTGGGATTGAGAGAATCGCGCGAGGATCTCACGACCGTGGCCGCCGAGGTCGTGGCGAGACACGTTGGGACCGGCTTCATGGTGGACAGGGTCTGGCTTGACGTGGTTGATGGCTCCCAGGCCGCGCCCGCGCCCGGCAACGCCGTCATAACCAAAAGCGGTCTGATGGGTCGCATCACCGAGATCCGCGGCAGGTTCGCAGACGTGATGCTGGTGTCTGATTATCGCAGCCGTGTCGCTGGCCAGGTCGCCGGAACGGGCGTGATTGGCACCGTTATCGGTTCGGGAAGGAAGGGTGGCTACGTAGCGAGACTTCAGGTCTCGGTCAGCGACCCGGTGCTGGCCAAGGGCGCGGTGGTGGTGACCTCCGGTCATGACAGGGTCTTTCCCCGCGGAATCGAGATCGGTTACATCCTTAATCCCGACGACAGGCGTCAGTCCGGGACGTTCATGGAGTACGACGTCAGTCTTTCGGTCGACCCGGCCACCGTCGACGTGGTGATGATCGTCACCGAGATAACCGGGGCCGACGCATTGAAAGCATTTGAGGTCAAATGATTCGCGATCTGCTGATGATGCTCACTGCGCTCGTCTGCATGCTCCTTCAGGCGCCTCTGCTGAAGCTGATCGGACTGCAGGTGTTCTCAATCGATATCGCTCTGTGTGCGACGATCTACATGGCCTCGGTCAACGCGGGGGCGCTCGGTCTCGTTTTTGCGGCAATCCTCGGGCTCGCGGCTGATTTCCTGGTTCCGGGCGGCCTGGTTGGAGTCGAGATGGAGATCCAGGTCGTCCTGTTTCTTCTTGCCAGATCTGTCCTGGCCAGACTCCAATTGAACCGCGCGGTTACGGTGATGCTGGTGGTGGCGGTGTCCTCAATTGCCTCGCTGCTCATGTTTTTGCTGCTTTCGGTCATCTTCGACCGCGCGTACGAGTATTCTTCCTCCGTCGTCCTGGCAGGCGTTCTCCAGGCGATTGCAACGGCGGTTTTCGCACCGCTCGTGTTCAGGCTTTTCTCCCTTGTGGACGGGCGGGCCCGTCGAAAGCGCGATTCAAGGGGTCTGATCTTTTGACGGATCTGGTCTTGCCGGGTGAATCCGCATCCAGGAGAGCGGAGTGATAGGACTTCAGGACGGACTGGTCGAATACCGAACACATTTCCGCTGGGCCGTGATCCTGGTGGCGATACTGTTCTCGGCGCTGGTCGTCCGTCTTTTCTACCTTCAGATAGTCCGCGGGGAACTTTACGAGAGCCTGGCAGCGGTCAGTCATGTCGAGACCGAGAGAATCATCCCGCCCCGGGGCAGCATCTATGACAGGAACGGAGTCCTTCTGGCAACCGATGTCGAAGTCTCCGATCTGATGGTGATTCCGCAGCACGTCAAGAATCCGCAGGCGTCGGTCGAACAGTTGATGAACCTTGGCGTATTGAACGCGGCCGAGGCTGCCGACGCTCTGGAGAAGATATCCGAGGGAAAGCAGGGACTCCGGCGTTTTCAGAGGATTCCGGTAAAAAGAAATCTGGTCGGATCGAGATGTCCGTACGATCTGGAACCATTGCGTTTCGACGCGGTCAGCGGCCGGATGATCTGTTCGGTCTGCGGGCGCTCGTTTCTGGACGAGAAGGCCGTGATGCAGGCTCACCTGCACGAGATGAGGGGCTTCTCGCTCAGTTCCAGAATGGTCAGGTATTATCCGGTCGGCGCTTCGGCCATCCATGCGGTCGGATACGTCAATGAGGTCGGCGGCGAGGAAGTGGCGGAGTCTGACGGCAAGTTCAAGCCGGGAGACGTCATCGGCAGGGCCGGCCTTGAGAAGGCGCTGGACGCCGAGTTGCGCGGCGAGGTTGGCGAGGATGTATTCGTGCGCAGTGCCGACGGATCCAGACTCGAACCTGCCGATCTGCCGGAGCCTTTCAGAAAGTACGAGTCCCATTCGCCGGTTCCAGGCCGCGGCGTTAAGTCGACCCTGGACATCGAACTTCAGAAAGTCGCGGTCCAGGCACTCAAACCCTACAAGTCCGGTGCCGTCGTCGTGCTCGACATCGAGACCGGCGAGATCCT
>JAGOFO010000150.1:0-3064 GCA_017997155.1 Myxococcota bacterium | reverse complement strand
CGCCGGTTCCAGGCCGCGGCGTTAAGTCGACCCTGGACATCGAACTTCAGAAAGTCGCGGTCCAGGCACTCAAACCCTACAAGTCCGGTGCCGTCGTCGTGCTCGACATCGAGACCGGCGAGATCCTCGCGATGGCCAGCCAGCCGACGTTCGAGCTTGGACCCAGGTTGACCGCGGTGGCATCCAGGCGGGAGGAGCCGGCCGCGGCCGAGTACGCCCCCATGATGAACAAGGCCGTATCTGCGTTTCCACCGGGATCCACGTTCAAGGTATTCACGGCATTTGCCGGCCTGATGGAGGATGTGGTCGACCGCAGGACCAAGGTGGATTGCCCCGGCTTCTACGAGTACAGGAACAGGAAGTTCAGGTGCTTTGTTCGAAGCGGTCATGGCGAACTGGATCTGGTCGAGTCGATCGCGAAGTCCTGCGACGTCTACTTTTACAGGCTCGGGGATCTGCTCGGGCTGGACGTCATTGCCCGATACGCGCACGACATGTTCGGCATCGGCGAGAAAACCGGCGTCGAGATAAGCGAGATGTCTGGGCTTATGCCCACCGAAAAATGGTACGAGAACCGCAAGACCGGCTATCAGCCCGGATTCGCCGTCAACGCGTCGGTCGGACAGGGCGATATCCGCACCACTCCGCTCGCGATGGCGCGCGCTTACGCGGCGGTGTTCAACGGCGGTCGGGTGTTGAAACCCAGGATGGTTCTGTCTTGGATCGACCCTGCCAGTCATCAGGAGACCCCGGCGCTGACCGAGGTCGTCAGGCGGCTCAATCTTGACCCAGCCGACGTCGAACTGGTTTCGCGGGGGCTGTGGGGCGCGGTCAACGAAGAGGGCGGAACGGCCTACGCCTCCAGGATCGAGGAATTGCCATACATGGGCAAGACTGGAACCGCCGAGGCCCGGGAGTCCAGAAAGGGCGTCAGTCCCGAGATCTCCGAATGGCTGAAGGAGGACCACGCCTGGTTCGTTGCGGTGGCGCCCGCCAGAAGACCGCGGATCGCGGTCGTGTCGTTTGTCGAGCACGCCGGTTTTGGTGGCGAAGTGGCCGCGCCGATAGCTCGACGGGTTATCGAGGCATACTATCGGTCGCATGCCGACGAGTTCGTAGATCTCTGGGAAGGTTTTGACTCCAGGCCGGTGCTTGAGATAGTGCCGGAAATCGTTCACGACGAGACGCCCGAACCGGCCGCGCCGGATTCGGATCAGTCGCAGGCGACGGTCGGTGATGCGCGATCGATCGTCACCGGGGAAGTGCCGGTCGAGGAAATGTCGGTCGTCGGGGAAGGCGAATGATCCGTAAACACGAAAAGAGGCGCTTCAGCAGAGCGGTGTGGGTGGCGGCATCAGCGCTGGCCGCCATCACGATCGTTGGTCTGATCAATCTGACGAACGCCGCTTCATATACCGGCGAGACCTTCCATCAGACACAGGTGCTGTGGGTGGTGGTCGGGCTCGTCATGGCCACGGCAGTCGCGTTCATCGACCTCAGGTTTTTTGAGCAGCTCGCTCCCGTTTTCTTCTGGATCGCCGTGGCGCTGCTGGCCGCCACGCTCGTTTTTGGACGCGAGGTCAACCACTCCAGGCGCTGGATCCTCGGCATCCAGCCTTCCGAGTTCGTGAAGGTCGCCATGGTCCTGATGATGGCGCGTTTCTTTCACACCGAAAGAAACCCGGAGCGTTACACGCTCAGGATGCTTTTGAAGCCGATGGCGTTCATCATCATCCCGATGATTCTAATCCTGATGCAGCCGGACCTCGGCACGTCGCTGGTCGTGATGGCGGTCGGATTCTCGATCATGTTTTTCGAGGGAATCAGATTTCGTTCATTCCTGGCACTTCTGACGATTGGCGTCCTGATCGTGCCGCTCGCCTGGAACCTGAACCTGATCAAGCCTTACCAGAAGGACCGGGTGCGCGTCTGGCTCGAGATGACGACCGAGGAGCCGACCGGTCAGCGCAACCTGGACAAGGGGATGCAGCCGGAGCAGGCACTCTGGGCTGTCGGCAGCGGACGCTTCGCCGGAAAGGGCGGCGGGCAGGGAATCCAGTCCAGACTGCGGTATCTCCCCGAAATGCACAACGACTACATATTCGCCTCTTACGCCGAGGAACGTGGTTTCATCGGCTGTGTGCTCCTGATAGGTCTGTACACGGTCCTTGTTGTTTCCCTGATGGTCGTGGCGATTCGCGCCCGTGAGAGATTCGGGGTCCTTGTAAGCATCGGCGCCGTGGCAATCATCTTCTGGCAGGTGTTTTTCAACATCGGGATGGTGCTTGGAATCTTTCCAGTTGTCGGCTTGACTCTGCCACTAATGTCTTATGGCGGCTCGTCTATTCTGTCGACGATGCTTGCTGTCGGCCTGGCTTTGAACGCCGGCATACATCGTGGCCAGGTATAGTTGACAAGGGAACGTGCCCTTTCTTTTGACAAAAAGCACCCCTGTTGTTGAGAATTGACCTCGCCGATGGTACCATTTCTGCGATTTTTCAGGCCGGCGGTCTGGCGACATCGAACGGAGGCGGTTCTCTATGGGAAGGGTGATTGGAATCGACCTGGGTACCACGAACAGCTGCGTGGCTGTCATGGAGGCCGGGAATCCTGTTGTAATTCCCAATCTTGAGGGCAGCAGGATCACGCCTTCGGTGGTTGCCGTCAGTGATGACGGTGAGCGGCTGGTTGGCGCGGTTGCCAAGCGACAGGCCATAACGAACGCATCCAACACCGTCTTCGCGATCAAAAGGATGATGGGGCGCAAGTTTGAGTCCCCGGAGGTCGGCCGGATCTCCTCGTCCTACCCGTACGAAATCGTAAAGGCGCCCAACGGTGACGCCGCCGTCAGCATTGGTGGAAAGAATTTTTCACCTCCGGAAATCTCCGCGATCATCCTCAAGCGGATGAAGGAATTCGCCGAGGAATACCTTGGGGAGACGGTCACCGAGGCCGTCATCACGGTTCCGGCCTATTTCGATGACGCTCAGCGCCAGGCCACGCGTGACGCCGGCAGGATCGCCGGGCTCGAGGTCAAGCGAATCATCAACGAGCCGACGGCCGC
>JAGOFO010000149.1 GCA_017997155.1 Myxococcota bacterium | reverse complement strand
ACTGAACTGCTGCGGATGGTGAAGCGCGTGTCGGCCGCTGCCGTGGCGGTTGGCAACGGCACCTGGGGTCGCGAGGCAGCCGCCTTCGCCAGGAAGGTGCTGATCGGCGCGGGCATGGGCGACGTCATGGTCGTCCCTGTCAGCGAATCCGGCGCGAGCGTGTACTCCGCGTCCGACGTGGCGCGCGACGAGTTCCCGGATCTGGACCTGACGGTGCGGGGGGCGATCTCGATCGCGCGTCGTCTGCAGGATCCTCTTGCTGAACTGGTGAAGGTCGAACCGCGGTCACTGGGCGTGGGACAGTATCAGCACGACGTAGACCCGGCGCTGCTGGCCGCGCGCCTGGATGAAGTCGTCGAGGACTGCGTCAACGCGGTCGGGGTTGATCTGAACACGGCAAGCGCGCCGCTTCTGTCGAGGGTCGCGGGAATCGGGCCGGCTCTTTCGAAAGCGATCGTCAAGTGGCGCGAGACGGCCGGACCGTTTGCGCAGCGTTCGCAGCTTCTGAAGGTTCCGCGGCTGGGTCCGGCGACCTTTACTCAGTGCGCCGGCTTTCTGCGTATCCGGGATGCGCGAAACCCGCTTGATTCGTCCGCCGTGCATCCGGAAAGGTACGGGGTGGTTGCGGAAATGGCTCGCGACCTCGGTCGCTCGGTCGCCGAGCTGGTCGGAAACGCCGGGCTTGTTTCCAGTATCAATCTGTCGAAGTATGTCGACAAAGGCAACGAAGACGCCGTCGATCGCCTCGGAATGCCAACCCTGGTGGATATCGCCGCCGAACTGACACGTCCCGGGCGCGACCCGCGCAGTTCATTCGAGGCTCCGGCCTTCAAGGACGACGTCCGTGAGATCGAGGATCTTGAGGTTGGCATGGTGCTCGAGGGCATCGTCACTAACGTCGCGGCATTCGGGGCCTTTGTGGATATCGGTGTTCATCAGGACGGACTGGTGCATGTGTCGGAGTTGTCTGATTCTTTCGTAAGGAACCCGTCCGACGTTGTCAGGACCGGTCAGAAGGTCGTGGTGAAGGTCAAAGAGGTTGACGCGCGGCGCAGGCGTATATCATTGACGATGAAGGGGCTTCGGGACGTATCACGGGGGGACGGTGAATGATGCAGAAATGGATCGATATTTCAGTGCCGGTCGGGCCGGGGATGACGGTGTGGCCTGGCGATCCCGAGGTTCTGCTGTCCCGGTTCGCTTCGATGGAGGCCGGTGACGCCTGCAACGTGTCGCGGATCTCGATGTCAGCGCACGCTGGAACCCATGTGGACGCGCCGCTGCACTATGTGGACAGGGGTATCGACGTGGCCCACGTGCCGATAGAGTCGTTGACGGGCCGGGCAAGGGTGATTGGCATACGCGGCGTCAGGCGGATCGGGGCGCGCGAGATTCTTCAGCACAGTCCCGAGCGTGGGGAGATGCTGCTGATCAAGACGGACAACAGTGAACTGGAGTGGTGGAAGCTGCCTTTCGACCCGGACTTCTGTCGCCTGACACCGGGAGCCGCCGAGGAACTGGTCGCCGCCGGAGTCCGGACGGTAGGCATTGATGGCCTGTCCATCGGTGGTCCGGACGAGGAAGGAGATCGCGTTCACAGGATACTTTTGACCAACACGGTGACCGTGATCGAAGGCCTGGCCTTGAACGACGCGCCGTGGGGGCGATGCGAAATGATGTGTCTGCCGCTTCGACTTGACGGTGGGGATGGCGCTCCGGCGCGGGCCCTGATCCGGCCCATGTGAAACGTGTCCGGATCTGATACCATCGCGCCGTGGAACCGGACGCACTGCCGAGCCGGGATCCGCTGGAGGGATCGATGAAACGGTTTTCTGTTGTCAGCCTGCTGCCGATGATCGCGGCGTTGTCTTTTTCACATGTGTCCTGCAGTTCCAGTCTGGGTGACGTGCCATTTGACGCGCTGGGGGAGGGGGTCGTCGAGCCCGTGAAGTGCGCCGACCCGGATCGGCCCGGCCTGGTCGACCGCTGCTATCTTCATCCGCTGGTTGGAAATGTCACGGCAATCGAGGCGCTTGAACTTCTGGACGATGATGCGCGGGCCGCGTTCGGGGTTGAACGCGTCTGGTCCGGCAGGATGGTCGGAGTCGGGATAACCAGGGATGGCAGGAACGACGACTCGGGCCTTTCCGGGTGGTCGACGGCCTGGACGACCGGTGATGCAGCCGACCCCGACATGCTTGTCCTGGATACGACAGGTGGTGAATGCAGGGTTCAGAATCGCTGTTCGTGCGTCACCAGTCTGACTTGTGAAGGATATCAGGCGCCAGCCGCGGCGCCCGCTATGCCCACCACGGACTCGGCGGCCGCGATCCTGGCCGCGTTCCCCGACGATGACGCCGACTCCAGATATGACCTGACGTGGGATCGAGCCACAGGTTTGTGGAACGTGGCGCGAGCGGCCGGTATCGAGCCGGTGGCCGATGTCGTCGAGGACGTCGACTGATACTGTTTTGTCCCCAACCGTCAGTCCATCTGCTCCGTTGAATAGTGTCCTTTTAATCTGTACGATAATCTGTACGATTGGTTGGTTCACAAACCTTTCAGGTGTGAAATGGGTGATCGCAAGTACCCCAGCATTTTTGAGCTGGCCTTGAAGGCCGGAAAATGGTCCGTCCTGGCCGGATCGGGCGCCGCCATCATCGGCGGGTCGACCGGCTGCGGATCCGACACCACCGGTATTGTGGACCTCGACGTCGTCGAGGGGGATGTGCTCGAGGTACCCGACGTGATGGGTGTTGTCGACGTGATGTCCGACATCTATGTCCAACCCGAGGTCAAGGTCGACGTTCCTCCAGATTATGGATTTCCGGAATTGATGGGCGTCGCGCCCTATGATGTTGGCGGCTGGGACACCCCGGACGTCGACGCCGAGCAGGATACTCCGGTTCCGCCAGACACGGTTGATGCCACGGACGACGTGGCCCCGGATGACGTCCTCGCTCCGGACGCCGTCGATCCCGACGCGATTGACCCCGACGCCATCGGCGTCGAGATCGACGAGGGCGACATGTTCCTGGCCGGCGACCCGCCCATCCCCGATCCGTAACCTGTCCCTGACCCTGATCCTGCCCCTGATCCTGTTCCTGATCCTGCCCATGTCGCAGAAGGGCGAATGTGATTCGCCCCTACGCCGGATTTTGTCCCTGATCCTGACCCTGACCCTGATCCTGACCCTGCCCCTGATCCTGTTCCTGATCCTGCCCATGTCGCAGAAGGGCGAATGTGATTCGCCCCTACGCCGGATTTTGTCCCTGATCCTGACCCTGATCCTGACCCTGCCCCTGATCCTGTTCCTGATCCTGCCCATGTCGCAGAAGGGCGAATGTGATTCGCCCCTACGCCGGATTTTGTCCCTGATCCTGACCCTGTCGCAGAAGGGCGAATGTGATTCGCCCCTACACCGGACCCTGACCCAGGCCCCTCGTCATCAAGGGGCCGTCCATCCAGAGCCCACGGCGCGAGCCGTGGGACAGGTGCCCAATATCCAAAACCCCAGGGCGCCAGCCCTGGGAATTGGTGCCCAAATTCCGCAAACGGCCTTGACCTGCCCAGACTTGGAAACGACAATGACCCCGGTTCTCGTCGCCGTCTCTCCGGGGTGGATTCGAATGTGGTACGTGACGGTCCTGCTCATCGCCATCGGGCTCGCAATGGACGCCTTCGCGGTTTCGCTCGGGACCGGATGCGGCCTGAAGGACAGGGCCCGGCCCGCCCAGATAATACGGATGGCAGGGGCGTTCGGCCTCTTTCAGGCTGTGATGCCGGTGATTGGCTGGTTCGGCGGCAGAACCCTTGCCGGCGCTCTGGCCGGATTCGATCACTGGATTGCGATGGCGCTTCTCGCGGGCATCGGCGCGAAAATGATTTATGAGGGATTTCGGGGTGATTCCTGCGAGACGGCGCCCCGTCGAGATCCCACAAGGGGTGTCGTCCTCTTGACGCTGGCGATCGCGACCAGCATAGACGCCCTTGCCGTTGGAGTATCCTTCGGACTGACCAGGTCGCCGATCGTCGTTCCGGCGATAATCATCGGCGTGGTCTGTGCGGCGTTCACGGCAGTCGGTCTTGTTTCCGGACGCAGACTTGGTTGCGCTTTCGGCACCAGGATGGAGATCGTCGGCGGTGTCGTGCTGGTTGCGATCGGGGTCAAGATCGTTGTCGAGCATCTCGTGAAGAGCATTTAAGCAAACAGGGGGCTTCATGGATCGCAGGTCTTTCATCAGTAAAGGATTGATGGCCGGCGCGGCGGTTGCCGTGGCCCCGACGCTTCTCTCTTCCTCGGTCGCCTGCGGGCGTCCGCAGCTGGGCGCCGATGGCCGGCCCGAATCGAAAGGGCTTGACGCGTTCATGTCCGAGGGCGCCCGCGTCATGTGGATCGCCGCGCACCCCGATGATGAGTGCTTCTGCGGGTCCATCCTGGCCAGAGCCTCGATCCATTACGGCAATCCCCTCCAGTTTGTCCTGATGACCCGTGGCGACGGTGGCGAGTGCTGTCGTCCCCAGGGGTGCGAGCCCGACCTCGCGACCGTCAGGGCGGGCGAGATGCAGAAGGTCGCCGACCTGTACCGCGGCGGACTGGCCATGGAAAGCTATTTCAACGCCCCGCTTCCGGTGGAATCCTTCCCGAAGCGCCACGTCCTTCACGGCATGTGGAAGGAACACCGCGACCCGATGGAATACCTGGTTGGCCAGATCCGCGCTTTCAAGCCGGACCTGGTCCTGACATTCGAGCCCACTTACGGCGCGACAGGTCATCCGGAGCATCAGCTCACCTCGCGCCTCGCGTTCAACGCGGTCAGGCTTGCTGCCGATCCGGCCTTTGCAGGCGAAGCGCCTCACAAAGTCGAGAGAACCTATTTCCTTTTGAACCGTTTCTGGCTTCTCAGGCTCGCGGGCGCCGCCGACCCGGGACCCGTGTCCGAAGTCTTTGACGCCACCGTTAAGGCCACGGACGTGATGTCCTGTGTCGATTTCATGGTCTACGCGACCAGGCTCCACGAGACCCAGGCGAACGACATGGGTACGGTTCGCAAGCTCAGGTTTGCGTTCAATAATCTTTCGCTTCGCAGGGTGGACCCGTTCACTCAGTCATGGGATCCTGACGAGCCGGCATGATGGTGTAGACGATGTCCCGGTATTCTGCGGCATCCTTATTGCTGATTGCATTTGTCGTCATTGGTGTTCCCTTTTCCGGAGGATGCGGCGGTGACCCCGGCGACCCGACCGACACGATGGTCGACGCATGGCTGGACACCGGCGCTGATGCGCCGCTGACCGACCTTGCCCTTGATGACATTGAGGATGCGGATTCGGTTTCCGACACGTCGATTGGTGATGTGTCGGTGGACGCAACAGCCGAAGTCGATGCCGGTGACGTGGCGGATCCGCCGGTGCGTTGTCCAGCCTTCGACTCCAGTTCTGTGGTCGGAATCCTTGATTCGACCCCGCTCAACGAGGTGTCGGGGCTTGCGGCCAGCATCAGGCATCCGGGAGTGCTGTGGGGTCACAACGACTCGGGGGACATTGCAAGGATCGTGGCGATCCCGGTCCCGGATCCATTTCCAGGCAAGGACATGGAGCTCGACTCGGTCGAGTTCACCGTCAACCGTGACA
>JAGOFO010000148.1 GCA_017997155.1 Myxococcota bacterium | reverse complement strand
GCGCCGGACGCGCCATACAGCATGTTGGACGCGGCCACTTCACTCTCGGCCTGGACAAAGGTGCCACCCACCTGCGGCAGACGGCGCGACATGTACTCCGGGATCTCGTTCTGTGGGGTGATCGGGTACCCGAAGAACAGCTTGCAGTTCGCACGGATGGCTGCTTCGCCGATCGCCTCGCATCCTTTCATCAATTTTCTGGCCATTGACAACCCCTGCGGTCCGCCCGCGGACCTTTCACGATTTACGACCTGGCGTTCAGTACCTGAAATAGTGGTACATCGTGCCGTTGACCTTCAGGTTCAACGCCACGTCCGGACACGTGATACAGCACAGCCGGCATCCGATGCACTTCGTCGGCTCGGCGAGCTTCACAAAGAAGTATCCCTTGCCGTTCATCTCGGTGCCGATGGCCAGAACCCCCTGCGGGCAGGCCTTCACGCACAACTCGCAGCCTTTGCAGCGCTCTTTGTTCACATCAATCCTGGGCATGACTTATCCTTCCTCGTCCGGCAACGGCGCCGGAACAAACAACGGACCGATTTTCCTTACCCCGTAGCGACCTTCGTCGGCCGCAAAATCAGTGAGGATCACCCGCGATATTGGGAATATCCCGCAGTCGAACTCATCGGCCTTGAACTGATTCATTATCATGGATGGCACACAGACCGCCATCACTTTCGCGCCCAAAACGCGAGCGGTCTCGACTGCCATGACATATCCGTCGCGAACCACGTCCGGCGTTGTCAGGTGCATCACGTGCGTATTTGCAATCACACCGGAGACGCGCAGCCTGGCGTTTCCCTCGATGGCGCGGACCATCGCGATGGCAGCTTCCGGATCAGGAGTCAGCGGACGCCGGAAGTTCAACACCGCCGCGACCTCGACTTCGTCGGGCCGGACCACGTCCGCCAGGGATCCCAGAACCTTCGCGCCGACCTCGTCGCCGCCGAGATCCATTATCACACGGGGGTCGGGCGCGGCACACAACGCCCGCACGCGCGGAATGATGATGGGAAGATCGGCGTAGTAGTTCTCACCGGAGGGCGCGACCAGATCGACGCCGGCAGCGGCCAGTTCGGCGCGCGCGGACCGGGAACGGAAATACGGCTTGACTACATCGAGGTCGACCAGAGAGACCGGCTGGCCCTGAGTGGCAAGACTCATCGCGTAATTGACCGCGATCTCGCTCTTTCCGCTGCCGAAATGACCCGCAAGAATCGAAATGCGCCTGCGAAACATCGGACACCTGATTACCGGCCTTTGCCGCCGCTAGGTTATTGTCCGGCCGCACGCGCGTCAAGGACAATCGGGCATTCGACGATGTTTCCCTGTGATATCTTTAAACTATTTCAATATTTGTTATAATGGCGCCGCTCCGGGGGCTGGACTCCCGCACTATCTGAATGGACGGGCGAACCGATTTGACGGATTCAGACATGTTCGACAAGGCTCAGGCACCGGTCGAAATGGTACATTGTCATGCCCTGCCCCGGCCCATCTCCAGTTCACGCGTGGCAAAACTGATCCTGTTGGCGATCTCCGTCTTCCTGGTCGCGTCGGCTTGCTCCACGCGATCCCCTGAATCTACGGTGGCCCCGCGAAGGCCCGCCACGATTTCGGTTCCGCGCGCGATGTGCCTGCCGGGCACGGCGCAGCCATCGATCATTCGAATCGGTCTTCCCGATTCGATCTCGGGTTCATACAGACAGGACGCGCCAGTGCTGCCCAAGCTTCAGACATGGCTTTCCACCAGGATCGGGGCGCCGGTCGAGTTCGTACCGATCAGGAACTACAACGAGTTCACTTCCGGACTGGCCAATGGAACCCTGGCGGGGGCAATGATCCCACCGGCCGAGTTCGTGCAGGCTCGCAGCCAGATCCCTTGTCTGCGGTTGGTCGCGGCTACGGTCTACGGCACTTCGACCTTCTACGGAACCAACCTGATCGTGCACCGCGACTCGAGCATTAAGTCCACGGCGGCGCTGCACGGAACGCGGATCGCGTTTTCATCACCCAGGTCCGCATCCGGATACATCTACGCGGCGGACTACCTTGCCAGACATGGAATGCTGCCATGGCGGGACTACGAGCCGGTGTTCACCGGAGGTCATCGGGAGACGATTCAGGCCGTTCAGAGCAGAAGCGTCGACGCCGGCGCGACGTTCACGGACGCACTCAGACTGGCGGGACTGGCCGGGGTCGACCTTTCAGATCTCAGCATCCTGGCTGTAGCCGGTGAGATTCCGTCCGAACCCCTGGTCGTGTCAGGCGATCTGACCCCGGAGCTGGCCAGACGCATCGGCACGGCATTCCTTGAGATCGATGAAGGAACCGCCGAGGAGCGTTCGCTGCTTGGGCCGGAAGATCTGATGTCGGGTTGGGTCGAGACCGACGATTCGGTGTACACGGCGATCGAGGACGTGATCGCGTCGGTTCAGGCTCTGACTGCCCAGGAGGGGACCAGATGACTTTCCGGGCCAAGGTGATCCTGACCACCGTCCTTATGATAACGGGATCGTTCGCGGTGTCGTCGTTCCTGATGGTAACCGGGTTCTATCGAAGCCTGATTCAGGAATCCGAACTGCGCGCCGTGGCTCTGGTGGACGGCGTCGCGCAGATGGCTAGAGACGACCTTGCGGCCCGTTCGCTCCGGGGAATCGACGAGGCACTCTCGACCCTTCGCGGTGAGCAGGAGGGCAACATCGGTCTCGTCTTCGCGGTTGTTCTGGACGGACACGGCCGCATCATCACGCGCGAGGTCGCCGAGGGCTACGACTACATCAGCGAACACGAGTTCATCACTCGCGCCGGGGCCGCCGAAATACCTCTGCGAAACCGTATCGACTTCGGGGGACACGAAATCCTTCTTGTCAGTAAACCGGTTAAGACCGCCGTCAAGGACCTGCCGGGCATCCGCTGGGGAACGGTGATCGGCGGCATGGACATCGGCCGCGTCAGGGCTTCCATCATCCCGCTGATCCTGCGATCCGTGGTCGTGTCGCTGATCTTTCTGACGGCCTTCCTGACAGTCGTGATCCTGCTGGTCCGACGTAGCCTTATCCTGCCGGTCAGGCGCCTGACCAAGGCGGCCGAGAGATTCGCCACTGGCGACCTGCGCAGCCGTGCCGCGATAACCAGCTACGACGAGATCGGGCAGCTCGCGGCTACCTTCAACGATATGGCGGACGAGATACAGGTTCAGACGGAACACCTGGAAGAGACCGTCAAGGCGCGAACCTGGGAACTGGAGAAGGCGAACTCGCGCCTGCAGGAACTGGCGGCAACTGACGAATTGACCGGGCTTGGAAACAGGCGGACATTCCAGACATCGTTGAAACGCGAGGTCCGACGCAGCCAGCGTGACTTCTCGACTTTCAGCCTGCTGATGCTGGACGTGGACCACTTCAAGCACTACAACGACACCCACGGCCATCCCGCCGGCGACGCCGTTCTTGCGAAGCTGGGCGAGATCATCCGTAATCGGCTGCGCGTTACCGATATTCCTTGCAGATACGGTGGCGAGGAGTTCGCCATGCTGCTGATCACCACCGATCGGGCCGGGGCCATCGAGATCGCGGAATCGATCCGGGCCAGGGTCGAGGAAGACGACTTCTACGGAGAACGACAACAGCCCCAGGGCAAACTGACGGTATCGATCGGCGTGGCTACATATCCCGATGACGCCAAGGACGCCGATTTACTGGTGGATGCGGCGGATATCGCCATGTACGCGGCTAAAAACCAGGGTCGGAATCAAGTTGTCGCGTTCTCACCCGAGATGTCGGCGAAGTTCCTGCCAGTCTTCAAATCTCAAGTCCGGTAAGCAGGCGGTAAGCCTCGACATAACGCATGGAAGTGTTTTGAACGACCTCGGCGGGAAGGTTCGGAACCGGGGGTTCCTTGTTCCATCCGATGCCAAGCAGGTAGTCACGCACATACTGTTTGTCGAAAGAAGGCTGCGCCCTGCCCGGCTGCCAGGTGGCGGCGGGCCAGAAGCGGCTTGAATCCGGGGTCAGCACCTCGTCGCAGACGATCAGCTCGCCATCGATGTATCCGAATTCGAACTTGGTGTCGGCGATGATGATGCCGCGGGTCAGCGCGTAGTCCGCCGCGGTCGTGTAAAGCATCAGAGCCGCGTCGCGGATCCTGGCGGCGGTATCGGCGCCGACAAGCTTGACCGCCTGCTCGAAGCTGATGTTTTCGTCGTGTCCCGAGTCCGCCTTGGTCGACGGCGTAAATATCGGCTGCGGCAGGCGGCTGGAATCCTGAAGACCGGACGGCAAGGCGATGCCGCAGACAGTACCCGTTCGGCGGTAGTCATTCAGACCGGAACCGGACAGGTACCCGCGCACGATGCACTCGACCGGCACCATCCTGGCTTTACGCGCCAGGGTGAAACGGCCTTCCAGAACGTCGGCGTGTTTGTGCAGCGACGCCGGCAGGTCGGCCACATCGGTCGACACCATGTGATTGCCGATCTTCCCGGCGGTCATCTCGAACCAGAAGCGGGACATCAGGTTCAGAACGCGGCCCTTCTGCGGGATGGGCTGCGGAAGTATGTGATCAAACGCGGACAGGCGGTCGGTGACGACGATCAGAAGGTTTTCGCCCAGATCGTAGATGTCGCGTACCTTGCCTTTCGAAATCAAAGGAAATTCGGAAAATGCGGTCTGGATGACGGGCGCGCCCATGAAATCCTCCGGCTTTGGATGGCTGCCGTCCCTCTGACGGCGGCTGGCCGGATTTTACACCACGTTTGCGCTGTCAAAAGGCAAATCTTCGCGCCTTCGCGTAGGGGCGAATGACAATTCGCCCTTTCCCAACGGCGAATGTAATTCGCCGCAACAGTTAATCGCACCAGCCGACGTTGTCCCTGATGACATGAGTGGCGCTGCCCGAGGTCAGGTCCAGTTCACCTTCCCACACGATCTCCTCGGGCTCATCGTCGTCGGACACGTCCAGGACCACGCGCAGCGAAATCCGATCCCCCTCGACCCCGGGAATGTCCACCGCGAAATCGAACAGGCACATGCAACTGCACCTTGCGCCCCCGAACAATCCCACTGGTTCGTCCGACTCGTAAACGACATACACGCTGTCTTCCAGGCGCACATCGATGTCGTGCTCGCCGCAACAGTTCAGCCACACGCCGCGGTTAACAAAATGCACCAGTTCGGGGTCATCCTGGTCAACGGTCACGGTAACGGACAGGTCCGCACAGTCCGGATTGTCGTCGAGTGCTCTGGTCACCGTTTCAAACCCGCCGCACTCGCTGATCTCGGGATTGATTCCAATGCCGCAGCCAATGCCGGCCGTCAGAAGCGCCGCCATGGCCAGCAAGGGCAACCCGCCAACGATTAGTCGACTCATGTATATTCACCAGTTGATGACGCCGACATTGTACGATTATCGGGACCGCCCGGCCAGCCAACCAGGCACCCCGGATGGCGCGGACAAGGGCATCCGCCTCATGTGTGAACTGGAATTCAACTTATCCGCTTCAGCGTCCCGGTTTTCCTCTTGCGTTAACCGAACCTTTACGATTAGTATCTGTCGGATTGTCCTTGAGCCGGTTTATCCGGGGTTTGACGCGAGGAAAACAGATGACCAGGAAAGTGGCCTTCCTATTCG
>JAGOFO010000015.1:13554-27303 GCA_017997155.1 Myxococcota bacterium | reverse complement strand
GGCGAGCAGGAAACTGGACCGTTCAATCCCGGCGTCCCTCAGAATCCGGGCGACCTCGCCTTCGCGCGTTGAAAGGGCAGCCAGGAACAGATGTTCCGTGCTGATAAAATCGTCCTTGAACCCCGCCGCCTCCGTGCCAGCGGCTGCAAGCAGTTCCTGCAGGCCGCGACCGGCGCCGACCTGGGCGCCCGTGGCGCGCGGGAAACCGTCGATCACCGCCTCAAGACGGCCCGACAAGGCTTCCGGAGCCTTTTCCATCAACTTCAGGACGCTGGCGACGACACCGTCCTTCTGTCCCAGGACCGCGACAAGCAGGTGTTCCGGCTCGACCTGCGGGTTCCCCCTGGCCGTCGCATCCTGCACGGCGGCCTCAATCGCCTCGCGTGCCTTCGTGGTGAAACTGTCCATCCTCATTCAAGCACCTCCGGTCCGGCATCAATCACGCATCCCGTGAGCCGCGACCGGTGAAACTATTGGGTTGATCGTCTCCTTGCGCAAGACCATGCAAAGCCCAGGGCGATGCATGAACGTGCGGCCCGGGAGGGCCGGCCTCAAGATGGTGGGAGATTGGTGGGTGACGCTCGTGATCCCAGGACCTCGGCGGCGCCAATGGCGCCGGCCTCGTGCCTGAAGGGCGAATGTTATTCGCCCCTACGAATAAACGGCAGCCCCTGCGGGCCCGCCTTGGAGTACAATCCGCGCATGAATCGCTTTACCGACAAAAGGCGCCCCAAAATGCCATCCGACGAAAAAGGCCAGACCATCCTGGGTTTCAACCGCAACATATTCATGGTCGGACTTGTCAGCCTTCTGACCGACACCTCCACCAAACTGGTCTACTCGATCATGCCGATGTTCCTGCTGTCGATCGGCGCGTCCAAAACGACGCTGTCGGTCATCGAGGGAATCGCGGAGAGCACGGCGGCCCTGGTAAAGACGCTGTCCGGCTTCTTCTCCGACCGGATCGGGCGGAACAAGCCTTTCATGGTGATCGGCTACGCGATCACGGCCATCGTCACTCCCATCTACGCGGCGGTCACGTCGCCGCTGCAGGTGCTGGGCCTGCGCTTCATCGAGCGCTTCGGCAAGGGCATCCGCACCGCGCCCCGCGACAGCCTGGTCGCCGGTTCCGCCCTGGAAGGCAACGTCGGACGCAGCTTCGGCCTGCACAAGGCCATGGACAACAGCGGCGCCATCATCGGGCCACTGGCCGCGTTCGGTCTCATCGCATGGTTTGGCGAAAGCCTCGAGTCCTACCGCCTGATCTTCATCCTGGCCGCCATCCCCGCGGTCGCCGGCGTCGTAACCATAATCGCGTTGATCCACGAGGCGAAGAAACCGGCGGAGTCGCTCTACCGCCGTTTCAGATTCCGGGACTTTCCGATCCGGTACTACCTGCTGCTTGGCATCGTCTTCGTGTTCACGCTGGGCAACTCGACCGACGCGCTGTTGATCGTCAAGGCGAACGAGGTCGGCGTGAAGGTTGCCTACATCCCGCTGGTATACCTGGTCTTCAACGTGGTGTCCGTGGTTCTGGCGATTCCGATCGGCACGCTCTCGGACCGCGTTGGACGCGAGGTCATCCTGATTGTGGGATACCTGGTATACGCGGTCGTGTATCTTGGTTTCGGCCGCGCGACCGACGTGGGAGTCATCATCGGACTGTTCGCCACGTACGGCCTCTATTCCGCCTGCACGGACGGCATCCAGAAAGCTTTCGTGTCGGACATGCTTGACAAGAACAAGCGTGGAACCGGACTCGGAATCTACAACGCGCTTCTGGGCCTGACCCTGCTGCCCGCCAGCATCATCGCGGGCGTCCTGTACGACAAGGTGGACAACCGCGTTCCGTTCTATTTCGGCGCGGCCACCGCTGCCCTGGCCGCGATACTGATGACCGGATTCTGCATGGCCAACCGCCGTAACCGCGCTTGACCGCCTTGAATCAGAAATATGGCTCGACCGACTCGACGGGAACCTGTTCGGACTTGCCGCGCGACAGGACGTACATGACGATTCCGGAAACCAGTGCGCTGACGCCGATGGTCAGCGTCGCGATTCCGCCGTCCCTGAAGTCCCTGCCCAGGACATCCGAGAAGGCCAGCAGGACGCTGCCTGAAATGGCGGCCGGAATACCCAGCGACATCAGGACCCAGCCACCGATCTGCATGCCTTGATTTCCGGGTTCAAGCGAGTAGGCGACCGACTGGCCCGCGGCATCGACCCACAACGGCGTGTTCAGGTCGCCGAACATCAACTTGTGCGCTCCGGGATCCAGGGTCAGCTTGCAGGGCGTGGTGCACAGTTCGCTGTAGCTGACCGCAGTGCCATACGCGCTCCCGTATCCTGAATACACAACGGCGTCGGTAACGCCGGTCACCACCCTGACCGGGACCTGCCGCCCGTCTTTTCCGACCAGCATCAATGTCGTGGGTGGAGTCACCGACGTGGCCAGTCCCCCGGAAGACTCGACCTTGATCTGGGCGAAGGCGGAACCGGACCAGACAACCATCACGGCCAGGACGGAAACGATCACGAGGTTCTTCATCAGGCCCCCTGTTTTCGAAAGGCATCGACCAGCAAATGGTCTTTGATTCATGGGTGTCACTATACACTATGACGCTGACGATTTCATCCCGGCCCGCCCCGATCCGGCGCGACCGAAAGCCGCCGCAACCCCCGTTGGCCGCTCGGTCTACATCAACATCTCGCCCAGTTTGAAAGCCTCGTAGAGGTCATCGTCGAACGGATAGTCCCATGTCCCGGCGCGCTGCACGACCTGTCCGCCAAATCCGGCCTTGAATCGCCTGACTCCCGTCAGCGGGTGTGTCTCCGAACCCTGGGGCGAAACGCCGAACATGTCGTAGGACGTGCAGCCCCTGCGCTTGGCGCTGTTGATCACCGCCCACTGCACAGCATACGAGGCCATGTGGTCACGCATGTGCGCGTAGGACGCTCCGTGAAGATAGATGGCGCACTTCTCGCTGTACGCGATGATCGCGCCCGCCAGAATCTCGTCACCCTTGAAGGCGCACAGCATCTCGACATCCACGTCGTCGATCGCCGGATCCGCCGCCGCGAAAAGCGCGGTCAGGTGATCCAGCGTCGGAACCGGGAATCCATCCCGGCGCGCGGTCTCGACGTACATCCGGTGGAAGGCCGGCAGGAAAGCCTGCGGCATCGACTTCACCACCACGCCCTTGCGCTGGGCCAGCCTGATGTTGTACCTGGTCTTGGGTTTCATCGCGGTCAGTATCTGATCCGGCGACCCGGACAAGTCCAGGACCATCGTCACGGGCGCGAAGACGTCGGACGGCGCGGCCCTCAGATTCCAGGTCCTGGTCCCGAAGTTCATGCGCATCTCGCGCACGTGCGTCCCCGGCCTGAAGTCGGTCGCGTCGTCGTCCTTGCCCGGTTCAAAGACCGACCGCCACGGCAGATCGAACCTGACGATGCGCGTCGACGTTCCCAACGTTCCCCTGATGTGGTGCGCCAGGGATTCCAGAAAAAGTCCCCTGGCCTCCTCGTCCGGCAGAACCTCGGGTCCCTGAGGCACGTAAACCACGCTGGAGTTCCCGCCCACCGCGCGTTGCAGCAGCAGGACATCGCCGTCGACACCTTTGCAGGAGAAGTCGTAAGCCAGCGTATTCCAACCCAGACAACCCTTCACGGCGGCCCAGAACGGGGTCTGGAACACGATGTCGGTTGGAACAAGACGACTGACCGGCTTGCTCTCGAGGTCGATTTCCATGACGACACCTCCTGTCGCCTGAACGACCCGGCCAGACTGGACATCTCGAGAAGAATGCCTGAGCACGGGTGCCGAACCTCGGCGACCCGGTTCGGCGTAAGGTACGGGTCAGCCCTGGGCCACCCCGGATACGGCTGTCGAAAGCGACTCCATCGTTGCCTTGGCATCACCCAGAATCATGACGGTCCGCGGATCGGCGTACAGCGGATTGTCCACGCCGGAGTATCCGGGACGCGCGTCGAGGTTGCACACCGCGACCATCGCCGCCTCGTGCGCCAGCAGGACCGGCATGCCGGAGATCGGAGTGCCTTCCTTGTGGATTGCCGCAGAGTTGACGACGTCACACGCCCCGACCACGATGACCAGATCGGTCGACGAGAACTTCGGATTGATCTCGTCCATCTCGATCAGCTTCTCGTAGTCCACGTCCGCCTCGGCCAGAAGAACGTTCATGTGTCCCGGCATGCGGCCGGCGACCGGATGGATCGCGAACACGACGTTCTTGCCCATCTTCTCGAGCTGAGTCGCAAGATTGACGACCGCGAACTGCGCCTGCGCCAGTGCCATACCGTATCCCGGAATAAACACGACGGATTTGGCGTCACGGGCGGCGCAAGCCACCTTGGCGATCTTCTGCTCGGTGGTCAGTTCGACCTCGGGCTCGAGCGCCGCGACAGCTTCACACGCGTCGGCCGGGGCCTCGGCCGGCTGCTCCTCGACCTTCGCGCAATGACCGGCCGCTGCCTTCGCGTGGGCGGTGCCCACGAAAAGGTTAAGCAGGCTGCGGTTCATCGCCTTGCACATGGCGGCCGTCAGGATGAATCCCGACGAACCGACCGTCGCGCCGCAAACCACCAGCAGACGGCTGTTGAGAGCCAGGCCGGTGAATGCGGCCGCGAGGCCGGACGCAGAGTTCAGAAACGAAATGACCACGGGCATGTCGGCTCCGCCGATCCTGATGGCGAACAGGTAACCCATCACCAGCGACAGAAGCACCAGTCCGGCAAGGATGAGCAACGCGATCGAGCCGGTCATTCCCCAGGCGACCACGCATCCCGCCACCGCCACCAGCGACGTGACAACCAGAAGCGGGTTGATCGCACCGGACTTGCCGGCGCCCTTCAACCTGTTGCTGAGCTTCAGTGCCGCGACGACGCTGCCGGAAAGCGTGAAGGAACCCAGGACGATACCGATGAAGCCGCCGACACCGTTCAGGCCGGTGACCGGCTTGTCGGCGAAGCCGATTTCGGAAAACGAAATCATCAACGACGCCAGGCCGCCCATCCCGTTCTGGATGGCGATCATCGCCGGCATCTGTGTCATGTCGATCCGATAGGCGCTGATGAAGCCCAGAATCAGACCGATGACGATCACGACTCCGAGCAGGATCGGATGACGGGTACCGTTATCGACAAGAACCAGCGCCATCGCCGCCAGGATCGAAATCAGGGCGGCGTGGTTGCCGAAACGCGCTCCCGGCGGATTCCGGAAGCGTGAAATACCGAGCAGCAGCAGTCCGATGATCGCAATCTCAACGATCAACACCACGTTGTCGGAAAGTTCGATTCCCTGGAACATGAAAACCTCCGCACCCGGCGCGGCCGGGGCCGAAGACAATGTCAGGACGCAGCCTTCTTTGTCTTGAACATCTTGAGCATCCTGTGGGACACCAGATACCCGCCGAACAGGTTGAACGAGGCCGCGACCAGCGCTATGCAGCCGATCACTGTCTCAATCATCCCGATATCGTTGGAAAACAGCAGTATCCCGCCCAGGATGGTCACCGCCGACAACGCGTTGGTCATCGACATCAACGGCGTGTGAATCAGCGAAGGCACGCGGGAAATCAGGAAATATCCCACTAGACTCGCCACGACAAAGACGCCGGCCATGATCAGCATCTCGACGCCGCTTATCACCTCGGGTGTGGCTTCAGTTCCCATGAATCAAACCTCCCCCATTGCCTTCAGCGCGCCCTTGTGGACGAGCTTTCCGTCCTTCGTGACCAGCGAACTGATCACGATTTCGTCGCTGTAATCCGGCTCGGTCTTGCTGTTCTTGAACATGTTCGCGATGTAGTGGTACATGTTCTGCGAGTAGAGCCAGGTGCTGTGCACAGGCAGGCGTCCGGGGATGTTCTGGATGCCGCAGACCTGCACGCCGTTGACCTCGATCTCCTTGCCAGGAACGGTCACCGCGCAGTTTCCACCCTGATCGATAGCGACGTCGATGATCACGGAACCCGGCTTCATCGACTTCACCATCTCCTCGGTTACGAGGACCGGCGCCTTCTGACCGAACACCAGCGAGCTGAGGATGACGATGTCCATGTCCTTGATGACAGGGGCGAGTGCGGCCCTTTCCTTCTTCAGCCATTCCTCGGGCAGCGGAAGCGCGTAGCCGCCGGGGGCCAGGGCGATGTCCTGCGGGATATCGAAGCCCTCGATCTTGGCGCCCAGGCTGCCGCCTTCGGTCTTGGCCGCGTCGCGGATATCGAACACGTGAGTAACGGCGCCCAGACGCTTGGCCGTGGCGACGGCCTGCAGACCGACAACGCCGCAACCGATGATCAGCGCGTGAGCCGGCTTCACCATGCCGATGGCGGTGGTCATCATCGGAACGAAGCGCGGCAGGCGACGGGCGGCGTCAACGACCGACAGGTACCCGGTGCACGTGGACATCGAAGTCAACGCGTCCATGCGCTGCGCCCTGGAGATACGCGGAATGCCGTCCATGGTGAACGCCAGGATCTTCCTGTCGCGCATCAAGCGGACGTTCGCGTGGCTCTCGGGGTTGGCCGGGTGAAGGAAGGTCACAAGCATACGACCCTCCGGCATCATCTCGATCTCGTTCTTGCCGGTATGCTCGTTGAACTCGGGCTGCTTGACCTTCAGGATGATATCGGCCCTGTTGAACAGTTCCTGGACGTCGTTAACGATCTTTGCGCCCTGATCGGCGTAGTCCTGATCCGTTGCGAAGATGCCGGCGCCTGCACCGGTCTCGACCAGAACCTCGAACCCGAAGTCGATGTAAGACTTCACCGACGATGGGGCCATCGCAACACGACGTTCACCTGGCATGATCTCCCGCGGCACACCAACTATCATTTTGATTCTCCTGCTTGGAACACTGGGAAACGCACGTTCACAGGCTTCCTGAAAGGTCAAACGCCACATGAACCGTGCGTCCGGACCCGATCCGCGGCATCCCTGACGAAATACCGTCGTCGCGGCGGTCTGGAATTCCGCATCCGTCGATACCAAAGACCCGCTAAAAATGCAAGCCTGAAACGGTCTTGCACACTCGGCAATCTACAGAAAAATGACCATTCCGGACCATTGACGACCAGTCCCTGCCACCCGCGGCCCGACCGCGCCGCGATTGTAATCGCCGCCAAAACACCTACAATAATTCGCCGTGAGGAGAAGGAAGGGGCTGTGACGCGCGACGAACAAGGACAGAACGACCGGCGACGGGATCTCTCCGGCGATGACGAAGCGATGCCCACCCCGGGCGAGTCACGGGTCGGCAGCCGTCTTCACGTCTGCGTCGGCTACTCGTGCAACAACAACTGCATCTTCTGCATGGAAGAGGACCGCGAGGCCAGATTCCAGCGGCTGATCGCCCAGACCCCGGATGACGTGCACCGCATGATGAAGGCAGACCCCGACGCGGACGAGGTCATGTTCACCTCGGGCGAGCCAACGCTGCACCCGCTGCTGCCAGAGTTCATCGCCATGGGGCGCGACCTGGGATTCAAGACGGTCGGAATGATCACGAACGGTCGCCGGCTGTCGAATCGCGCCTACGCGCGAAAGCTGCTGGAGTCGGGACTGAATCACATTCTGGTCTCCATTCATGGTCCGAACGCTGCGGTTCACGACGGCCTGACCCGGACCAGGGGCTCTTTTGATCAGGCGCTTGTCGGACTGGCAAACCTGTTCGTCCTGAAACGCGAGTTTCCTGGATTGAAAGTGCATACGTCGTATGTGGTAAACAAGCGTAACTATAAACTTTTCCGTGAGTTCTACGACGTGATGCTTCCGTTCGGTGTCGACCAGCACGTGTTCAACGTGATGATGCCCGAGGGACGCGGCCACGAGTTCTTCGACAATCTGGTCGTCCGCTACACCGACGTTGCCGACGAATTCCGGAAGTTCACTGACGCCCTGCCACCCGAGGGACTTGCCCGGGTCTTCATCCTGGACATTCCATACTGCACCACCGAGGGCATCAAGGACGCTGTTCGCGGCTACGTCGAGCGCTATTTCCACTTCGAACCGGACAGCACGGTCCTGTTCGAGGACGGCAGGAATCCCGGTTCAAAACGTCCCGAGGCCGATGCCGAGGTCTACTCGCGCAAGGTTCTGGACGGCGACGCGCACGAATACTCCAAGGTCACCAAGACGGTTCACGACCAGATGGTCCGCGGGAAACGCGATGAATGCGCTTCATGCGGCTACTTCGGCATCTGCCGTGGAGTTTTTACCTGTTACACCGACCGCTTCGGCTGGGACGAGTTCGTTCCGGTCAAGGTCAGAGGGGACTGAATCGATGTCCGACCAGGCAATCACCGAACGCATCGACATCAAGACCGGCTGGAACTGCAACAACCGTTGCCTGTTCTGCGTTCAGGGCAACAAGCGGTCTGTTTATGGCAACAAGGACACCGCCGAGGTCAAGAAACTGCTTGACGAGGGTGTCCGGGACGCCGACTCGATAGTCTTTACCGGGGGAGAGGTCACGATCCGGCCGGACCTGATGGAAATCGTTTCCTACGCCCGTGATATTGGGTACAAATCGATCCAGATTCAGACCAACGGACGCATGCTGGCTTACAAGAAAGTGTGCGAGGACCTGATCCGCGCCGGCGCCACCGAATTCTCGCCCGCGCTTCATGGTCACTCGGCGGAACTGCACGACTACCTGGTGCACGCGCCGGGGGCTTTCAAGCAAACAGTGCGAGCGATCGCCAACCTCAAGGAACTCGGCGCGCTCGTCATCACGAACAGTGTCATCTGCCGCGCCAACTACCGTCACCTGCCCGAATTGGCGGCGCTTCTCACATCGCTGGGCGCCGACCAGTTCCAGTTTGCCTTCGTGCATCCACTGGGCACCGCGGCTGAGTTGTTCACGTCGATCGTCCCCCGCATGAGCCTGCTCGAACCGTTCGTGCACAAAGGGCTGGATATCGGCCTCAAGGCCGGGCGCAGCGTGATGACCGAGGCCATCCCGTACTGCTTCATGAAGGGCTATGAACCATTCATCGGCGAACGGGTCGTGCCCCACACCAAGATCATGGAAGGGCACGTCACGATTCAGGATTACACGGTACACCGTCTGACCGAGGGCAAGGCGAAGGGTCCGCGCTGCGCGGAGTGCGCCTTCTGTGGCATGTGCGAAGGGCCGTGGCGCGAATACCCCGAGAAGTACGGCTGGGAAGAGTTCGTTCCCCGCATGGACTTCAGCGGCGCGCACCCAGACACGTTCCGGGGCATCAAGCCCTGAGTATCATTTTTTGAGGCGCCGTGGGAGATCAGGATGTCAGGCAGGCCGCGATAGACGAAAAGCGGCTGTGGGTGCGCATTACCAGATCCTGCAACAACCGTTGCGAGTTCTGCCTCGATTCCGGGGCGCTTGGCGGTGGCCCCATCCCGGGACCGGAGGTTCGCGCACGCCTGCGTCAGGGCCGTGACGAAGGCTATACCCGTCTGATCCTTTCCGGCGGCGAGGCCACGACACATCCGGAGTTCCTCGACTTCGTCGCCTATGGCCGCGAGATCGGGTATTCCTGGATCCAGGTCATCAGCAACGGCCGCATGTTCGCCTATGAGAAATTCGCGACCCAGGCCGTCGAGAACGGACTTCGCGAGGCCACGCTTTCACTCCACGCGCACACCGAGGAACTGTTTGAACGCCTCACCGGCGCGAAGGGCGCGTTCAAGCAGGCGATACGCGGACTGGTTAACCTGAAACGGCTGGGCACCGTCGTGTCGGTCGACATCGTCCTGACCAGGCTGAACCTTCCTTATCTGCGTGAAATAATGGAATTCTACATGCGGCTGGGCGTGATGGAATTCGATCTGCTGCACCTGATCCCGTTCGGTCGCGGCTTCGACGAAAACCGCGACGCGCTTTACGCGGATCAGGAATTGCTCGGACGGGAACTGGCCAGGGCGCTCGAACTCGACCGTGTTCCGGGCATGTTCATCTGGACGAACCGGCTGCCAATCCGGTATCTCGAAGGACATGAACACCTGTTCCAGGACCCGCACAAACTGTATGACGAGGTACTGGGCGAACGCCAGTCGTTCAAACTGCTGTTCGCGGATGGCACGACTCCCGAATGCATGCAGCCGGAACGCTGCGCAGCCTGCTTCCTGCAGCCGTTTTGCGATGCCGCCGTCAGATATGCGCGCGCCACCATCGACGAAGCCACAGCACACGCCGCGAACTGGGATGTCGAACCTGACGACACTGCCGAACTGGACGCCGGCCTTGCGCACGCCGTCATCGAAGCGGACGATGCCCGGTTACGCGCGCTGGCAAAGGGACATCTGCGGATCGCCACCCGCGAGCACTACGGCGAGGCGCGCCACGTCGCCCCGTCGCCCGAGGATGTGTGGAAGGTAGTGGCAAAACTTGGCATGCCGGTGCGGGATCTTCCGAGATGCCTGGGAGGCCCCGGCTATGTGCCGCCGGATGGCGGACCTGCCGACAGCACGCGTCAGGGATGGTGGCCTGCCCCGCCCCGGGACATTCTTGACCGGCGTGGAGTGCCTGACGTCAGGAAATTCGTGGGGTTCTTCATCGAACGACTGTACCGTGTCAAAAGCCTCCGATGCGAAAAATGCCCTGAGAATCGGAACTGCCCCGGCCTGCAGGTCAACCTGGCGCGTCACTGGGGTCTCAAGGCGCTCGATCCGGACCGGGTCGAAAAGGTTAAGGACTGATGGCAAACCTCGGTTACATCCAGGTAACGCGGCTGTGCAACCAGAAGTGCCGCATGTGTTCGAACCCGGAACGTGAGGCCACTCTCACGTTCGACCAGGCGCGCGCGCTGATCGACGACTTCGTGAACCGCCACTATGACGGGATAATACTGACGGGCGGTGAGCCGACGATGCACGCAGAACTGGCCGGAATCATACGGTATGCGCGGGAACGTGGCATGCCGTCCAGAATCATCACGAATGGCCAGAAGACTTGCGACCCGGAATACCTTGACAGCCTGATCGAGGCCGGGCTCACGCACCTGCACGTCTCGATCCAGTCGTACGACCCCGGCGTCCAGGCGTTTCTGTCCGGCAAGGAGGACAGCCTCCCGAACGCGCTGCGCACACTGGAGAACGTCCGTGTCCGTGACATCACCGCTGACGTGAACACGACCATCAATCATTACAACGCGGGACACCTCGACAAAACCGTGATGTTCCTGGTGGAACGGTTCCCGTTCCTGCACCACTTCGTGTGGAACAATCTTGATCCGTCGATGAACCGGGCGACCGAGAATCCCGACGTGATCCATGAACTCTGGGAGATGGAACTCCCGCTGTACAGGGCGATGAGGTTCCTTCACTCGAGCGGGCGCTCGTTCAGGGCGGAAAAGGTTCCCCTGTGCTACATGGCCGAGTTCGCCTGGGCATCGACGGAGACCCGCAAAATCATCAAGGGAGAGGAGCGCATCGTGCGTTTCCTGGACGAGAAAGGCATGGTTCGCGAGACCCTGTTCATGCACGGCAAGACCGACTGCTGCCAGGTCTGCTCGTTCAACCCTATCTGCGCCGGCCTTTTCGACATGGATGTCCATTACAAATCCAGCGAGTTGTACCCGGTATTCCTGGATCCTGAACCGGTCAGGCGTATCGTTCTCCAGGAGCCTTGACGGCGGCGCGGCCCCGTGGCCGGAGGCGGACTGATGGCAGTCGAGATCATCCCCAGGATCGCCGCGGTGCTGCTGGCCGCCATCTGCGCCGGAACCGACTTCGTCTGGGGCAAGATCTTCAACAAGGTGCTCTCCCGCGGGCTGCTCTTCGCTGTCGCGTGGCTGACGTTCACCGGAATCTGGACCGCGTTCGGCGGACTTACCGCGATGGACGAATTCCCGGCACTTGGCATGTGGAAGGCGCCACCGAAGCCGGCTGCGGCCTCGATCTTTCAAGGGGTCCGGGACGGTCCCGGCGCCTGGAACTCTGAAGCTCCAGTCAGCGTGCTGCCGACGAACGACGAGGAGTGGCGCGAGGCAGAACAGGCACAACGCGCGCTTGCCGGCGAAGACTCCGCCGATCCGGCGGGCGATCTGAAGGCCGCCCCGCCCGCGCCCACGCCACACTGGTGGATTTACGCGGCGAAGATGGCCATCAATGCCATCACCGCCCTGATTATCGGATTGCTGCTCTGGTGGTTCGGGATGTGGGCCGCCGGCGACGCCAAGCTGTTCGGAGTCCTGGTGGCCATCATTCCTCTGTCCAGTTACTCAGCGTCGTACTGGCCGATCTTCCCGGCATACGTTCTCATCTTCAACTCGTTCGTGGCCCTTCTGGCTATCCTCGTCGGCGAACTGCTGGTCAGGTTCGCGCGAACCCTGTTCACCCGGTCCGACGCGGATCGCGAGACATGGAAGACGGCGGTGAACTGGGTAAAAGACCACCGACTGGACATCGTCCGCGCCTTCTTCGGTTTTCTATTCTACATGCTGGTCATCAAGGCGCTTCGGATGCTCACCCAGGACATCATCGGCCTGTTCGCGAGGATCGACAGCGGCACGCTGATGTATGTGATCCTTTTCCTGATCTTCCAGCCTCTGGTCAAGGCGATGCGTAAGCGGTGGGTCATGGTCGCCATGATCGCTTTCACCATCGGTTTCACGGCTCACGCGGCCATCTTCCCGACCGAGTCCCACAACGTGCTCAACATCGTTCGCATGTCGGGACTGATGCTTGGCATCGTCGCCTTCCTGATCGTGTACCAGCTTTATCTGAACGTCTTCGATTTCCGCCCGGTTCGAATCTGGGAACTGCGTCCACAAATGGTGCTTGCCCGCAAGACACTGGACACTTTGAAGGAAGACGGAGACATGCTGGCCCACAAGATGGGGCCGATCAACCCCGACGGCATCAGTCGCCAGCAGGTGGACGTGCTGCGCCGCTGGTGGATAGACCGCGGCAAGGGCGGCGCCATCTGGGTCAGTCGGACCATCCCGTTCGCGCCGGCGCTCTTCATCGGCACGCTGCTTACCGTCATCCTGTCGGGTTACATCTTCAAGATAAACCAGTGACTCGGGGGATGCGTCAGGGGTTGCTTCCTTCCTGCCTCGCCACTTCCTCTTCAATCATGCGGATCAGGTGGGACTGGTTGTTCTGGACCGCCTTCATTCCGATCTGGGACCCCCTTTCGAACAGCGCAGGCAGGCGTTCGACGGCCTTCTTGCCGGTTGGAGTCTTGTAGAAGGCCGTAATCTCGTCAACCTCGACCTCGGTGAATTCCTCCATGTAGCTCATGACCACATCGGGAAGGATCGCGTCCCAGCTGGCGTATTCGGCGAAAAAGCGTTCCATGACGCCCCTGAAAGGCGCGATGTCGGGCTGCGCCATCAACTGCGCGTCGAGGGCCTTCGCGATAGCCATGTCGTACGTTTCACGCGCGTTCATCGCGTCGAAAAGGCGCAGCACCGCGCGACAATGGGATTCCCCCTTCTTCGGACAGGTGAACTGTGCGGGCTTCGACCCCGCCCCCGCCGCGGGAGTGTCCCTGGCGTCGGCCGACCATCCCGGTGATACCAGCAACACGAACACCATCGAGAACAGCGCGCACTTCTTCATTCCTGCCACCTGTCGCTCCTTTGCCGTTGCCTGGCGGTTGATATAGGCTACATTCTAAGTTCGAGAATCCCGGACGGTCAATATGAGCCGCGCCACAGTCAACGTGATCATCGTCGCGGCATGCGGACTCCTCAGCCGCGTCCTCGGAATCGGCCGCGAGATGCTGATGGCGCACGC
>JAGOFO010000015.1:0-13454 GCA_017997155.1 Myxococcota bacterium | reverse complement strand
CTCTCGATCGGACTGGGCAGCCAGTTCGGCATGGAACTGGTCATGCGCGCGCTGGGCGGCATCTTCGGCGCCTCCAGCATCTCAAGCCTGAACTACGCCTACAAGGTGATGTTCACGGTCGTGTCCGTGTTCGGCTACTCGGTCGGCGTCACCGGTTACCCGCGAATGAGCCTGCTGGTCAAACAGGGCCGCTTCCAGGAAGTCAACCGCGACGTCTGGCGAAGCCTGTCGCGGATGTTCGTGCTGTTGACCGCGGCCGTGGTGGCCGTGTGGGTGCTCTCCTTCCCGATCGTCCGCATCCTGTTCGAACGCGGCGCGTTCACCAGGGAGGACACCGAACTGGTGACGACGCTGCTGCGCTGGTATCTGCCGGCGACGCTCGGCCTCAGCATGCAGGTCGTGCTGGTGCGCGCGTTCTATGCCCACGAACGGATGTGGATGCCGACCATCATCAATTCGGGGGTCTTCCTGCTCACCATTCCGGCCTACTTCCTGCTGGCCGAACGGGCCGGAGTCCTCTGCGTGCCGATGGTCGGAGCCGCGGGCGTCCTCACCCAGATTGCCGTGATGAGCATCGCGTGGGCACGCCGCCACGGACGCGAAGGAATGCGCCTTGCACTGCAGAATATCGGACGGGCGCTGGCTGTTCTTCTCTTCATGGTGGCCGTGGCGCGTTTCATCGAGACCTTCACGGCCCAATGGGTGCGGCAGGCCGGGCTGGCGACACTTATCGTTTACGCGGGTGCCGCGGGGCTGGTTCTGATGTCAGCCTCACTGGTGCTGCAATCCGCGCTCGGTTCGAACGACGCCGCCGATATCATCGCGATGTTCGCCGGGAAGATTTCACGCAAGCTGCGCATTCTGAAGCGCGACAAGGGTTGATATCCCCCGGGACGCCAGATCCAGCATCCTGTCCAGGGTGGCGCGGGTGAACAGCGCTCCCTCGGCCGTGCTCTGAACCTCGACCAGGCGACCATCGCCGGTCATCACGAAGTTCGCGTCGACCTCGGCACGCACGTCCTCTTCGTAAACAGGGTCCAGGACCGGTCTGTTGTCGACGACGGCCACCGACACGGCGGCTATCTGTCCAACAATCGGGTCCACCGTAATCAAACCCTGCTCCATCAGGCGATTCACCGCGAGCCTGAGCGCCAGCCAGCCGCCGGTGATCGAAGCGACCCTGGTTCCGGCGTCGGCCTGGATCACGTCGCAGTCTATCGTTATCAACCGTTCGCCAAGCAGCTTCATGTCGACGCCGGCACGCAGGCTGCGTCCTATCAGCCGCTGTATCTCGTGATCACGTCCGCCCTGCCTTCGAGGCGCCCGGTCGTTGACCGATCCCGGCAGCATGGAGTACTCGGCGGTCACCCATCCGCTTCCCTTGCCCGCCAGCCAGCCCGGCACCTTGTCCTGCACCGTCGCGGCGCACAGGACCACCGTGCCGCCCTGGGTGATCATCACCGACCCTGCCGGTCCGCGCTGGACTCCCAGCGAAAACGAAACGGGCCGCAGTTCATCGTCATTCCTTCCGTCATTCCTTGGCATGTGCCCTCCAGCTAGATTCCGGCAACGCCCATAGGCGGTGTCGGCCACGAAACAACCCGACGATCGTAATCAATCTCAACATCAACCGAACCGAAAGACCCGTCCGCGCGATACCCTGCCAGCAGTTCATCAATGGTCAGAAGCTGACATTCGAGCGGCGGGAACAACGCATCCTGAATGGCGCCCACCAGACCGTGAGGCATGCCGTCGGAGCCGAACAGCAGGTCGCGGCCCGGCTGGAATCCGACCTGATCGATCAACATTCTGAACGGATTGTTCGTGGCCAGTTTCACGCCGGAGATGCGATCCCGATAGATGTCGGAGTCGGAGCTGAAATTCGGCTGCATCGAAAGCGTGACGCCAAGTTCCAGGGCTTGCCGAGCCTGCTCCGGCGTGATGAACTGCAGGTGTTCAAGCCTGGTTCGACGCGGCAGATCCGCGGGCATTCCGGTCGATGCGGCCACTGATTCGATGGCATCCAGAACCTGACCGATTGCCAGATCGCCGATCGCATGGATGGCCAGTTCCGCATCGGCCGGCATTATCTCGAAGCATTCCCTGATGCTGGATTTCATCTGATCGTCGGAATGGGTCAGCACGGCACTGCCTGAACCTGTGTATCCCGATGAAATTGCGGCGGTTGCCGCACCGAGCGCGCCATCGGCAAACAGTTTGAGTCCCTTGAAACCCGGTTTAACGGGCTTGCCGGCCTTCATCCAGACTTCGGGCAGATGCCAGGTGGACAGCGAAAATCCCGCATCGTCAGGTATCGGAAGATCTCTGACGCACAGCATGTCTTCCATCCCGTACAGGCCCAGCTTCCGCATGGCCGAAACGAAATCGCGCAGACGTCCCTCGTCCGGACTGGCGGAACCACCGAAATAGGTCAGGACACCCGGCATCAGTCGTTCCGCCTGCAGCGCATCCGCGGGTTCAAGCACGAAACCGGCTCCACTCGCCATCTCCGCCGCGGCGCCGTTCATCACGTATCCGTGAAGACAGAAGTTCACCACCGCCACAGGAGGCAGGCCCTCCAGATCCTGCTTTGTAAGCCCGTACAGTTGACTCCGCCAGCCGGTGACCAGATTCGGGCGATCGGGCGGCAGTCTGGAAATCAGTTCGAGCGCCTTTTTCCTGTCGCCGACATCAAGTAGCGACGGACTCATCGACAGGACAAGATACAGGCTGAAATGATTGTGATTGTCGAACACGCGGGGCATGGATTTAAGCATCTGAATCAACTCTCACTCGCGGGTGACACCGGAATAACGGAGGTCGGCGGGCGGGGCAACCTGCTTGCGCTCGCGGAGCAACTTGACGAATCCATCGCGGTAGCTCTTGAAGGGCAGAGGCTCCCAGCGATCGGCGGGAATATCCCGGAAGAACTCGTCCATCCGGTCGCCACCCTCCTTAAGGTACTGCGTCGTGACCACCCGGTAGACGCGCGCCGGGTCAATCGTATTGCCGGATGCATCGCGTACCGCGATCGGGTCGCCACCGGTCCTGGAAACCGTGATCCCGGAGATCACCGGCGCCTTGTCGACGTCGTCGATCAGGAACGTCAGCATCCGGACCAGTTCGGCGCCGGTCAGGCGAACCAGTACCGGCGGATCGGTGAAGGGCCAGACGCGGGCGATGTCGCAGACCGTCACGGGACCGGCCGCCAGGCTGCCCCGGGAAGAACCGCGGTTCATGAACGCGACGTCCGCCGAAACGACGCTTCCATCCGGCAGCGTCACGGTTCCAAGCTCACGCAGCAGATCCGCGGCCAGGTTGGCCAGAGGAGGCTCGGTGCCACGAAAATACACGATGTTCCCGATCGCGGTCGCGACCACGTCCGAACACTCGGCGGCCACCAGAGCCTCGACCGACTCGCGCACGGCAGCCACCGCCGAGTCCGGTCCAACTGCCCCCGTAAACCCCGGCCAGGCACGGTCACATACCTTCGAGCCGATGACATGTGCCGGACAGACCGGCACGTGCGGCAGAACCCTGGCACGTCCAGCCGCCCTTCCCGTCGAATGGTCCACGTCTATCTCGGCAAGCCCCAGCGACACTCCCTGTCCCTGATTCTCGACCACGGGAATGTTCGGACCGTCTCCGGCGAGACGGACGTGGTCGTGTCCCGACACGATCAAGTCGATGTCCGCTGTCGTGAACGCCTGCTGGATCGCGGCCAGTTCGCCGTTGAGGGAACATGGCGGTGTGTCCAGACCATCCCAGTCATCGCTCCTTCCCGGGCAAAGTCCGGTCAGGTGCGTCAGGACAACCACGACGCCCGCGCCATCGGCACGCATCCGTGGCAGAACACGCCTGAGCGCGTCGACCGGTTCCTCGAAAAGGACACCTTCGCTGCCGGCCCTGCGTGACACCGTCGGTGTCGTCGGAGTCAGCAAGCCCGTGAACCCGACCTTCACGCCGGCGATGTCCGTGACAACGTATTCCTTGAACTGCGGGGTCAGCGGGGAGCCGTCCGCCAGGCGCGCGTTGGCAAGAACGATCGGCTGACCGGCCAGCGCGGCCGCCTGTTTCATGGCGCCGCGCGGATCGATCAACGGATCGTCGGCACCTGCATCCAGATAGTCGAATTCATGATTTCCGATGGTTCGGACCGTGTAGCCGGCGGTGTTGAAGAAACGGGAACAGAACTGTCCTTCCGATGCGTTGACCGCGTAATCGCCCTGCGAACAGTCGCCGGCGTCGACCACGACAGTCCGCTCCGGCGCCTCCTGCCTGATCCTGTGGATCATGGCGGCCAGGTAGTCGACACCACCGAGCACACCGGTCTCGCCGGTTTCGGGCGAGACCACGAGTTCGGGCGAAAGGGTCGGCTCCAGGGCCCCGTGGATGTCGTTGGTTGTCACGATACGGATGGTCGTGAACCGTCGCGCGTCCCGCGGCTGGTCAGACGCCCGCCTGGAACACGCCGAAATCAGCACGATAACAGACATGCCGACCAGTATCCCGGCCTTGTTAAGACGACAGTTCATCACCGTCCCCCTTTCACGGGCTTCTTGCCGAGCGCAACGCGCATCTCGACCCAGGCCTTGCGCTGGATGGTCGAGAACAGGTATCCCGCCTTCCCGGCAAACACCGGCCCCTTCGTAAACACAGGCTCGGCCTCGATCGCCTTTTCCCAGTAAAGCCTGGCACGCTCGAGATCCCCATTCCTGAACAGGGCGAGCGCCATTCCGACATTGGAATCGGGACTGTCACGGAACGCCGTCAAGGCGGCCGCGAAATAGTCGATCGCCTCGTCGTACTTCTTCTGATCGAACAGCGACCACGCGAGGCCCGACAGCAGGTTGGCTTCAGCCCCCTGTGAAAGCATGCAGGACCTGAAATCGGACTCGGCGGCCGCGGGATCGCCGTTCATCATCAAGGCCAGTGCCCTGAGGCTCAATTCAACGCACCCCATCTCCTGATCGTCGGTTCCGCCGGACAACTCGGCCACGACGCCCGCGAAATCCTTCTTCAACATCAGAAAGGCCGCATATGCGAGACGCTCCGGCATGCCCCATTCCGATCGGTCGCCGAATTTCGACACGGCCTCGGTCGCGGCCGGCAGGTTCTGCATCGTAACCGCCGCGGTTGCGATCCAGACCTGATCCGCGCTCTCATTTCCATTCACGGTCTTCGCGATACGCAGCATCGTGGCCGCTTCCTTCTTGAAGCCGGCATTCCAGGTTTCAATAGCCGTCCGAGCCACGTCACCACCGGAAAGGGCCGCCTTGCGGGCCGCTCTGGTCACGATCCCGACCGCAATTTCCGGCTTCCTGTTCTGAATCATCCCGCTTGCGACCTTGGCCAGCATTCGCGCGGCCACGGGAGAGGGATTCGAGGAGGCGAGCTTGATCAGCGAGTCAACAGCTCCGAATCCGGCATCGGAGTCACCCTTCACGAATTCATGTCGTGCGCGAATCGCCAGCCACACCAGCCTGGCCGATTCATCCTCGCCAACCGAGTTCTCCTCCATCAGCGCGACACACCTGGAAGCTTCCGGCGAGCCGGGACGGGAATCGACAAGTCCGACTACCCAGTTGGCCACGATACCGATCGCGGTCTCGCCGGTCGCGAAGCTGGCGCGGAAAAGCGACTCTATCGCCCTGACGCGATCATTGGGCCCGCCCAGATGATCCAGCACTCCGTTCAGAAGATCGTCGGACGGGTTGGACATCAAAAGGTTACGGGCCGCGATATCCCTGTCGGCGACACCTGAACCCGACTTGTGCATCGCAACCAGGAAATGTCCCGCGAACGCCACCGGCATGCCCGATTCCGGCAGTTCGGCACGGGCGCGTCTGAACGCATCGTCGGCCTCGCGGGGCAGCCCTTCCTCAAGCAACCCCAGACCGAGTTCACACAACCTTCCGCCACGAACCTCGGACGACATTCCGGACACCTTCACGGCCTGCGTCAGCACCGTCACCCGGCTGGCGGAGTTGCCTGGAATCAGGCTCCTGCCGTTATCCGCGACGACAATGGAAACAAACGAATCCACTCCGTCCGGCGCCGCCAGGCGATCGGCATGGTCGAAATCCATCTCGTTCAGCGCCAGGGACGCGGCAAGACTGGTCAGCGCGCAATCGGCGCCCTGGGTTTTCAAACCGTCGGCGGCCGCCTTCAGAAGCGATTCAAGCACGGCTTCATCCGACTTCCCCTGCTTGAGCGTTGATTCAACCGGATGAACCGATGGGAGATAGTTTTCGATATCGACAGGCAGGCCATCGCCGCAAGCGACGCCGGCGCCACCGGCCATGCGAAGCGCCGCGTCGAAGTCCCCGATCCGCAAAGCGGAAATGATCAGGGACTCGCGAAGACGCCACATCTCTTCCGGATACTCCGTGCCCAGCGTCTGACTGACCGAGTCGACGCACACCTGCCCCACGGACACGAAACGGGATTCATCGGCCTGCCCCGCGGCCAGGACCAGCCACGCGTTGGCACGCGCGTACCACGCCTCGAAGGCGTCGAGATCACCACCGCCGAACGCCACGGGAACAGGACATAGTCTGGTCGCGATGGCAACGGCCTTCTGATGAAGGGCATCGCCCTGATCATTCATCATCGCCGGCGCCAGACAGGCGCCAACCGTGATCCTTTCCAGGCTTTCGGCGAGTGGCGTTCCCGAGACGTCAATGCGTTCAAAACACTTCACGTAGGCCTCGCCGAGACGAAGGAAGGCCAGTTGCATGCCAAGCTGACTCCGCGCTTCGATGGCCGGCCAGACCCACTGGTTGACCGAGTCGAGTTGTTCGATGGTCTGCACCCGCGGACAAATCGCCTGAACCGCGTCGAACATCTCATCGGTCGCCCCGACCGGAATCCGGCGCGGGATCCCGCCTTCCGGAGTCAACACGACCGCCTGGGCAGGTTCAATTGCCTTCTCGGAAGGAGGAACGTCACTCGCCACCGCGGGTTCCTGACCCTGTTCCTCCTGCGCCAACCCCGTGGAAGCGGTGGAACTCAATGCCATGACCAGGGAAACCGTCGCGAGGACCAGCAAGGCTTTCATCGTCTGTTCTCCATTGATGGACGACCCGGGCATTCTAACCCCGCCGCACGCGCGCGGGGAACATATGAAATGTCGGTGCCGGGCTCGAAATGCTATACTTGCGCCGGAACAGGACGGATCAGCCCATGCCGGCACGCATCATCGCAGTGACGCTCGTGTTCTTTGCCGCAATGGTTCCATCCGTCCGCGCTCAGGCCGGCACCCCCGAAGAGGACTTCGCCGAGGCCGAAAACACGTTCAAGTTCCAGGATTACGAAACTGCCGCAAAAAAGCTCGAGGCACTTCTTTACCCCAGGATTCTGCTGCAGGACGCCCCCAGGCAGATCAAGGCCAGGGAATACCTTGCCGCCTGTTATTTCTGGCTCGGCAACAGAACCAGGATGGAAGAGGAATTCACGGCGCTCCTGACCCAGGCTCCGCTTCACGAACTCGATCCCTTCTTCTATCCGGCGGAACTGATAGGTCAATTCCAGTCGCTCAAAACCCGCCTGATTGAACTTCACATACTGGATCCGGAAAAGGCGCGACTGGATGACGCCAGGGAGTGCACCCAGACCGTCGAGGTCATCACCAAACGCCCCAAACTGCCGATGATCATACCGTTCGGCGTCGGACAGTTCGTGAATGGCAAAAACACCAAGGGCGCCCTCTTCCTGACCGGCGAACTGGTGTTTCTGGGCATGAACATAGGCGCGTGGGCCGGCGCCGAATCGCTTCGGGACGACGACGGCATGTACTCGAGAGACGACGCCGAGGCTGCACGGAAGCTGCGAATCGTGCAGTACGTCGGACTCGGCGCTTTCGCGGCCGTGGCGATCTGGGGCATCGTGGACGCCTTTCTGGACTTCGTCCCCGAGACCAGGGAATTCAAGGTCATGCCCTGCCCGGTCGGGTCCCCGTCCAGTCGCGGTCCGGATGGAATCGGACTTTGTTTGAACCTGTACAGGTGAAGGTGGTCGAACAGTGTCTCGAATAATCGTATTCAGCTCTGCCCAGCCAATCAGGGAATACCCGCTGTTCCGCCGTTCCACGATGATCGGGCGCGACCAGGACTGCGATATTTCGATTCCACTGCCGGGACTGAAACCGATTCACGCGGAACTGATCATCGACGGGGACACCCACCGCATCCTTCCTGTCGACTCCAAGGCCGAGGTGCTGGTCAACGGGATCAAGACGAAGATGCAGACGCTGGTCCCTTTTGACCTGGTCAGACTCGGTTCGGCGACGCTTCTTTACGCGCCGGACGAGTTCTCGCTGCGGGACAGTTCGGGACGCGAAAATGAAGCGCTGGCGGCGCTTGAAGCGATGTCGGGCCTCGGACGCCGCCTGATGGAGACGACCGACCTCGATCGCTGTCTGGAAATCCTGCTGGACGAGACGATCGCGATCACACATGCATCCAAGGGCTTCATCATCTTTGTCGAGTCCGATTCACCGGTCGTGAAGGTCGCGCGTAACGTCGGGATGCACGAGCTCCCGGACGACGCGATGCTCTTTTCCGAGAGTATCGTCAGGAAGGCGCTCGAAAACGGCGAATCCCTCCTGGTCAGGGATGCCGCGAACAACCGTGAGTTCTCAACCGCCACCAGCGTACTTAACCTGAAGCTCGCCTCCGTGATGTGCGTTCCGCTGAAATCCGGCGGCGAGGTTCTCGGTGTCCTTTACCTCGGAACCGAACGCGTGGTGGATCTGTTCGACGAGGTGACCTTCAGGATTCTGACGGTTCACGCGGCACTCGCCGCCTCGATCGTCGCGAACGTGATGCTGATCAACTCGCTCAAGCGGGATCGTGACGCGCTGCGCGAGGAAGTGAAGGTCTCCCGCTTCGGAACGCTGATCGGCTCGTGTGAGGGCATGCGCGCCGTTTTCGACCGCGTGACCAGAATCGCTCCGACCGACGTCCCGGTGCTTGTTACCGGAGAAACCGGAACCGGCAAGGAACTCGTTGCGCGCGAGATTCACGCCAGAAGCCATCGCGCCGCAAGACCGTTTGTGGCGATCAACTGTGGCGCGATCCCCGAAAACCTCATCGAAAGCGAGCTGTTCGGCCACGTCAAGGGCGCCTTCACCGGCGCGGTGACCACAACGCTCGGCAAGTTCCAGACGGCCTCCGGTGGAACCCTCTTCCTGGACGAGATCGGGGATCTGCCACTGCACATGCAGGTCAAACTGCTGCGTGTGTTGCAGGATGGCCAGGTTGTAAAGGTCGGCAGCACCCGACCGGAACAGGTCGACGTCAGAGTGGTCGCCGCCACCAATCGCGACCTGGATCACGAAATCAAGGAAGGGCGTTTCCGCGAGGACCTCTACTACAGGATCGCCGGTGTCGGGATCAGGCTTCCCGCGCTGCGGGAACGTGGCGGGGACATTGATCTGCTCGCGCAGTACTTCCTGAAGCGGTTCGCGACCGAGTATGGCAGCCAGGTCGTCCGATTCACCCCCGAGGCGGTGGCGGCAATGCATTCCTGGGCATGGCCGGGGAACATTCGCGAGCTGGAAAACCGCGTCCGCAAGGCGGTGCTGTTCGGGGACGGTCCGGTGGCAGGTGTCGACGCACTCGATTTCGAACAGGTCGCTTCCGGCAGCGTCGAACTGCTGCCACTTGCCCAGGCGCGTGAGAACTTCGAGCTCAGGTATGTCATGGAAGCCCTGAAACGCAACGGAAACAATCGAGCCGCGACCGCCAGGGCGCTCGGCGTGGATGCGCGCACGATTTTCCGTTACCTCGAAAAGATTGGCGATACGAGCTCTTGAGTTCGTGGATGAGGTGTCGGCTGTGCAATCGAGAAAGAACAAAATCGACTGTCCGTTGACCGCGATCACGGCGATTGTCACATTCTGCGGCACGCTGGCGCTGTTCGGATGCGTGGTTCCAGTTGACATCCACGAGAGAACCGATGCCCTTGGTTCGCCCTGGCTCGATCGGACGCTGGTGAGTCCATCACCCGATCGTGTGGTCGAACTGACCGAGACCGTTACTGAATTCTCTGTCGCGGCGGCACTCAAAGGGGGGGCGGAGCTGACCGACGACCTCTACTTCCAGTGGTACGTCGGATATCCTGAGTCCACCGTTCCGCTTCCGCCCGCGTATGAATCGTTCAAGACCATCCAGTTCAATGCGTGCGGCTTCAAGGACATCCTGGAGCCTACCGGTTCCACCCACACGATTGAGCTGTTCATCAGTTCCGAACCGGTTGAGTTCGATGCGTCCGAAGGCAGGATCCTGCCCTCGGACTTCATGTATGTGAGCTGGCAGGTCCGTTTCAAGGTTGATTGTCCATGAGCAACCGTCCGACACCACTGCTTCCGGTTGTCGCCGTTGTCATGGCGATGACAGCCGGATGCGCCATCATCGAAGACTCCGGGAAATTCGGTTTCGCTGGCCTGCAACCGTGTTCCGTCATGCCCGACTGCGATCCCGGCAAGGTCTGCGCCATGATGTTCGGATTCTGCTTTGATCCGCTTCCGGCTGGAACGCCGTTGACATTCACGGTCATTCCGGTCGATCAGACGGATGCCGTGATGGAGCAGTACAACGCGATTCCGACCCCGAATCCCGGCAGGATCGACGTGACCATTGCCCCGGCGACGCTCGTCTCCGGCAGGATACTTCCACCGGACGGTGAATCGGACGGCGCCTACACCGGCGACGGCGTCGTGGTGGCGCACTCGCCGGGACGAGTGCCCGGACTGGCCTTTCGCCATCAGGCACTCGCCACCTCGGGCCCGGACGGGCCTTCGTTTACGATGGCCGTGGCCCCGGATCTGGACTATGTGGTCACCTTCGTCCCCGCGGACGCATCCTTGCCACCGGTATCCTGGAATCTGGCGCCGGGCATATCGGGCACCGTCGACCTGAAGGTCAATACGGGACTGTTCGAACTGGTCGGAGTCATTCTTACGCAGAACGACACCAGGACGGTGCCTTTGGCGGGCGCGGTCGTCCAGGCCACCGCGGGCGAGCGACGATCGTCATCAAGCGTGACCGATGACAACGGTATCTTCAGGGTCCGGATTCCCGAAACGAGCGAACGGATAACGATCCAGGTGCTCCCTGGCCAATCAGGGGCCATCTTCCCCACCCGCACCATGCTGTACGACGGGATCGACGCGCTCAAGGCGGCGCTTCCGGCGTCCAGTTTCATGTCGATCGATCTCGGAACCCTGCCGGGAACGGCCTCGATCACATTCCAGGTCCTGAGCGTCTTCATGGACGGCAGACGTATCCCGATGGGCGGCACCCGGATTTTCATCGAGAAACTGTATGACACCGGTCCCCTGGAACAAAGGGTCGCCGTGGATGGAAACGGTTTCGCGACGGCCTTGCTGCCGAGCGGAAAGTATCTTGCGAGCGCTCTGCCGCCCGGCACCGGCCCGACGACCGATCTGGCATCATCGTCATTCTCGAAGCAGGCCGGGGTAATCGAGTTCCTTCCGGGCGAAAACCGCATTTTCGGATTCCAGCTCCCGTCCAGGCCGCGGGTCTCGGGTCGAGTCGTCTCGGCTGCCGGGGACGCACCGATCGAAGGGGCGCACGTCGTACTGGCGACCGACACTTCCGGCCTGGTCGACTGGAGCATGTCGATCACGTCCGATCTGGTTTTTGAGGCCGTAACCGACCGGTTCGGAGAATTCGACGTGCCAGTGGAGCCAGGCTCGTACTCACTCCTTGTTGTTCCCCCCGCCAACTCGGCCGCGGCCCCGGCTTCGTGGCCGGCGCTGACACTGACCGGAACGGAAAACCTGCGAATCGGACTGGGCGGTCGATGTCTGCTGGCGGGAAGGACGATAGACTCCGACGGCCAGCCGGTCGGCGCGGCCCAGCTGACATTCTTCCAGTCTATCAGCGACACTGCCTGGGAAGGATGGGCACAACGTCTGTCACCGCTGTCCTCGTCCATTCGTGAAACGGGGAACGCGCGAACCACTGTCGACGGACGTTTCGAGGTTCTGCTCCCCTGCCCGGATCAGCCGGCCACGTTGTCTGGCTGCGTTTACCAGTCCTGGAACGATCCTGTGCTCATTGTTCAGGAACCGTCACCGGCCTCCCGATAATGTAAATCAGATCTCAACCGCCTCCCTCATCATGTTCATTTCTGTTAAAGTCCAAAGGATGGCGTCTTGCCTCGCTTGACATAGAACACATGGAGCCCGCCCAGATGAAGAGAGTCCTGTTCTTCACATTAGCCGCGACAATCCTGGTTGGCGGCACAGTCCACGCCGCGCCGGCGGACCCGGTTTACCCCGGCGATCCTTCCAGGGTCCTGTGGTTCCTGGTCGTCTCGGATCAACACATTACCGCCCGTGACAGCGACGGCCCCGAAAACCTGCAATGGCTGCTTGGCGACGCACTGACATATGTCCAGCCCGATATCGTGTTCAATACAGGCGATCTTTCGGACGGCAGCAACGGTGAACCCCTGGTGTCCCTCTATCCCGGCAAGCAGGACGAGGAATGGCAGCTCTACCGCCAGATCATCGATCAGTCCGGGGTGACAATCGACAAGTACATCGATCTTCCGGGTAACCACGATCAGTACAGCGACAAGGGCAACAGCAAATACCTTGAATATTCCCTGGCCGGCAGCACCTTCGGCCGCACGCAGCACTCGGTGGTGATCGAAAAGCCGTGGGGCAACTATCACTTCCTCGGGATCAACACGACTGGAAAAGACGGGGCCGGGTGGCCTCTTGACAACGCGGGCCTGGACATCGACGAATTGCTGTACATTCTTCGCGCGCTTGAAGACAACGCGGACGCCAATCTGACCATGATGTTCGGTCACCATCCGATCGTTCGGCCAGACCTTGGTTTCAAGCTGAACGAGGGCAGCGACGAAGTCCAGGAATTCATGGGCGATAACGTGGTCAGGGCCTATTTTTACGGGCACACCCACGAATACCGCGATCTCTACTGGCCCGAAAACGAACTGATGCCCGTGACCCTGCATGAAAACGTCGATTCGTTCGGCAAGGCCGACGAGAACAACATACTTCTGGTCGCTATCGACAACGACAACCTGCACATCAGACAGGTCACGGTCGGTCAATTTCCCTGGGTGATCGTCACGACGCCGGCCCAGATTGACCAGGGCGGCGGCAATCCGTGGGCGTTCGAGGTTCCGACAGGCATGCCGCAGGCCCCGATTCGCGCGCTTGGTTTCACGTCAGACCCCACGCTGTCTTGTCAGTTCAGTGTCGACGGAGGCACCTGGACAACGATGAACAGCATCGGGCCGCACCAGTTCCAGGGATTCATGGACACACGCGGCATGACGCCCGGCGCTCACACCGTCGAGGTCCGTGCCCTGCCCGGCCCGGCCACTGGACACAAGGTGAAGTTCAGCGTCGTCTCATACACCTGCGGGAACGGTATCGACGACGATCAGGA
>JAGOFO010000147.1 GCA_017997155.1 Myxococcota bacterium | reverse complement strand
CGTAGTGACCGCAGACCTTGCCCCTGACCAGCAGCGCGTTCGGATGGTGCTTGGTCCAGGTCGAAACCTTGACGCGGATTCCCTTTTCAAGAGCCTCGGGCCCCAGGTAGGCGCCCCATTTCCAGGCAATGACGGCCACGCGGACGTCGGGTGTGTTGCCTGGATAAACACCGACCTCGCGCTCGCCGAGGTAGATGAGGGGACGGATGTATCCACAGTCCATGCCGTTTGCCGCCAGCGTCAGCATGGCGGCTTCGTCGATCTGCTCACGGGTGTACGGAACCTTCAGTTCAAGAAGGTGCGCCGACTCGATCAGGCGCTGATCGTGTTCCCTGAGCCGGAAGACGGCTGAACGACCGTCCTCGTGGCGGTAGGCGCGGATACCCTCGAAGGCACCGACGCCGTAGTGCAGCGTGTGCGACAGGATGTGCACGTTTGCCTCATCCCAGGGCACGAGCTTGCCATCCATCCATATCCATTTGAGCTTCTCGATCATTTGAAATGAATCCTCCGGTGTGACAACCCGGTGCATCCTATTTGGGAATCAAATCCTTTTCAAGCCATTGCGAGCTTCTAAAGACGATACCACCCGGAATAACAGGAAAAAACGAGATGACAGGTTGAATCGGTCTAGATCAGAACGATTTCAGGTCCCCTACCTTGTCAGGGGTCGTGTTCTTCTTTGCGTCGGTGTCCCCGACCTTTTCGAAGCCCGATTTGGACGCGGGTTTCGTGACGGGTTCAGGAGTTACCACATGCGCGGGTGCCGGTTTGGGAGCCGGAACGACCGCCGGGGCGGGAACCGGGGCAGGTGCGGGCGCTGGCTGTGAGACCGCGGGCTTCGGAGGTTCGACGACGCGGGCCGGAGCTGCCTTCCTGATGGGAGACTGGATCGGCCTGGATGCCGGCTCGGTCTTGCTTTCGTCGGGATCCGATGAAATCGTCCCGGACGAATCCGGCAACGACGAAGCCACGTCAGGCGGCTGACGCGTGTCGGCGGACGGGGTTGGCCCGGGTGGCGGCGCCGATTCTGGAATCGGTTCCGGGGCGCCGACATCCTGCACGACATCCGACTGCGCATCGGCAACGGAAGAGACGACGCGGCCTCTGCTGTACATCGTCCAACCGACTCCGGCCGCCGTGCCGATAAGAGCGAGAACGGCGATCAGAGCCAGAATCGGTCCCGGCCCGCGTCGCGAAACGACCTTGATCTCGGGTTCCCAGGGCTCCTGCTCGCTGATCGGTTCGGAGGCAGCCGCCTCCCTTTCCACAAAGACAACCCGCTCGAAACGCCCGTCAAGCCTGTCCAGCGTGGATCTGAGTTCTACCGCAAGCGAGGCCGCGCTCTGGAACCTCCGCTCCGGGGATTTTTCGAGACACTTGAGGACTAGCGCCTCGACCTCGGCAGGAACGGATACATCGGGCCTGGTGACAGACATCGCGGGAACCGGATCCTGTATGTGCTTCATCAGGATCGCGAGAGGATTGTCGGCATCGAACGGCGTTCGGCCGGTCAACAGTTCGTACCAGATGATGCCCAGCGCGTAGATATCGGCCCTTGCGTCGACCGCCATGGTCCTGGCCTGCTCAGGCGCCATGTATCTGGGAGTCCCGAAGATCACGCCGGCCTGTGTCATCGTCCCCTGGCTGCTGTCCTGCTCACGCATCCGGGCTACGCCGAAGTCCAGAACCTTCACGAAATCGGGGTCGTCCCCCACCTGGCTCAGATAGACATTTTCCGGTTTCAGGTCGCGATGAACGATTCCCTTGGAATGCGCTTCCGCAAGGGAGTCCGCCATCTGCGACATGATGTGCAGCGTGCGCCGCACGGAGACAGGGGCGTCCTGACGGATTGCCTTGTCCAGGCTGCGCCCCTCCAGCAATTCCATGGCGAAATAGAGAGTGCCGTCGTCCATCTGGCCGAAATCGAATATGCGAATCGTGTTCGGGTGATTCAGTCTGGATACGGCACGCGCCTCGTTCTTGAAACGCGCGACAACCTTTTCATCGGTCGCGCGATCCTTCAGAAGGGTTTTGATCGCGACGATTCGATCGATACCGACCTGGCGCGCCCGGTATACGACACCCATTCCGCCGGCGCCGAGCCGCGATATCACCTCGAAGCGCCCGCCGATCAGCTTTCCGATCAGGGGATCCACTCCGTGGTTTCCAGGTTCAGGGACCGCCGAAACCGCCGCCTCGATCCTGGCCTCGACATCGTCGATGATGGTCGCCTTGCCCGCGACTCCCGGACTCTGTGTCAGAACGCCCGAACGAGGTATTCCGTCATCGACACCTGAGCGACCTGAACCAGGGCCGGTCTTTCCATTTTCAGGAGTATCAGCCAATGCGATCTGTCCCACGCCCTTTCAAAGGGGCGAAAACCGTTTCATCAGCATGCAATTTACCACATCGGAGGACCGATTATTAAATTCGCTTCGCCAAACCATCACACGGCCGCGATCCCTTCGCCACCGATCTTGTCGGATGAACAAATGTTCAGTACAATCGCATGCATCCCCCGCCGAGGTTGAACGATGCCTCCCCGAAAGCTAACAGCGCGGCAACAGGAAGTACTGGATTTTATAAACAAATTCACACAGGACACCGGGGCCCCGCCAACCGTCCGCGAGATTGCGGCGGGCATGGGGTTCGCATCGACCAACGCAGTCTCCGACCACCTGGCCGCGATCGAACGCGCCGGTTTCATTGAACGGCGTTCGAACCGATCCCGCGGAATCCGCGTCAAAGCCAACGCGTCGACAGGCCTGGGCCAGATCCCCATTCTTGGCCGGATCGCCGCAGGCCGTCCAATCTACGCGTCTGAGAACATGGAAGGCTTTCTGCAGCCCGATCCGTTTTTCATCCGCGATACGGCCGACACTTTCGTGCTCAGGGTTCAGGGCAGCAGCATGATCGGGGATGGCATACTTGATGGCGACTACATCTTCGTCAGGCGCCAGCCGGTTGCCGGCACCAACGAGATCGTCGTGGCGCTGATCGACGACGAAGCCACAGTCAAACGGTACTCCAGAACCGCCGAAGGCATCGAACTGCTTCCGTCGAACCCCGACTTCAAGCCGATTAAAGTCAAGTCGACCTCGCGCTTCGAAATCCTGGGTGTCGTGACCGGCGTGTTCAGAAAGATTTGAGTGGTCGGGAACCGACAGGAATCATTCGGCGCTGACCTTGTCCGAATCCTTATTCCAGAACGCGGTTACCTCACGGACGTGTCGGAAGGAAACCGCGGGGATCTCAAGAAACGCCACCGAAACGTAGAAGCACAGCCAGATCAGCACCCAGTCCAGAACCAGATTCTGCGGCATGAGGGGCTCGACCTTCGCTCCGAACAAGCCGGCCACCGTCGGGATCACGATACTGACCAGGAACGAGAAGGCGACCGTCATCCAGACACAGTGAAGGGCGAACTTCAGATGCGACGAGAAAGGCTTTCCATGATGGCTGATGAACGGCCAGAGCGTAAGGTTCATGAAGGCCAGGAACAGGACCATCGCGACTCCAAACCAGCTCATCATCGGCGACATCTGCATCAGATGCGAGTTCAGGAGCGACACGATCAGAAGCGCGGAAGCCGGACGCGGGAAGCCGATGAAAAAGCCGGGCACGTCCATCCGAACGGTGTTGAACCGTGCGAAGCGGATGCATCCGGAGATAACCGGCAAGGCCCCGATCACGACAGCGATCACCTGCTGGAGCAGGTATTGATTCTCAAGACCAGGCAGCAGAAGCACCTTCGCATAGGCGAAATAGACGACAAAGGAAGGAGCGACTGAATAGGCGACAAGATCCGCTACGTTATCGAACTCGCCACCGAACTTGTTCATCTGGTTGAGCCACCTGGCCACCTTGCCATCGAAGGCGTCGAAGAACCAGGCGAACAGGATGCACATAGATGCCCAGAACAGCCAGGGTTTGCCGGCTTCGGAAGCCGCGAGCATCACGTCATATCCGGTCTTGCCGGCGGCGGTTGCCAGCGCGGCGGCGGCACCTGACGCGGCCATACCATTCATGGAGACGATAATCGCGGCGACACCGCCGGATATGTTACCGACCGTCATGAGGTCCTTGGTCTTGAAAAACACGCGGCACCTCCCCGGTCATTCGACCGGCACGCCCCTCAGGCAATGAGCCAGAACCCTTTCGATTCGGACCTTGACCATCTCGCCGGGGGATGGCACGTCCTTTCCTTCGACTCGGAAGTTTACTATGTAATTCGTTCCGGTGCGGCCCATTATCTCGAACAGGTCGCCTTTTCTGCCAGCCTTGCTCGGCCCCTCGACCATGATCTCCTCGACCCGACCCAGGAATCGCTGCATTCTGGCGCGCGTTATGCCGTCCTGCATCTCCTGAAGCTCGGCGAGACGATCCGCCTTCTCCTGGATCGGCACGTCATCGGGCCAACCCGCGGCGGTCGTCCCAGGCCTGGGCGAGTACTTGAAAGAGAACATCAGGTCGTAGCGTGCCTGCGCGACCACGTCCAGCGTCCTTTCGAAGTCGGCTCTCGTCTCGCCCGGAAAGCCGACAATGATATCGGTCGAAAGGGCGATATCGGGACAGGCTTCCCTGACCTTCGCTATTCGTTCCAGATACATCGAGGCGGTGTACCTTCGCCTCATCCTGGCCAGCACATCGTCAGACCCGGCCTGAAGGGGCAGGTGAAGGTACGGAGCCAGGTTCGGAAGTCGCCCGAACGATTCGAGAAGCCTGTCGCTGGCGTCCGCTGGATGCGAGGTCACGAAACGCAAACGTTTCAGTCCGGGAACGGCCGATACCGCTTCGAGCAGGTCGGAAAACTCAGGCGAACCGGGCAGTCCCCTTCCCCACGAGTTCACGTTCTGTCCCAGCAGTGTCACCTCGGACACACCAGCATCGGCCAGGGCGCGAACCTCGGCAAGAACCAGATCAAGCGGCTTGCTGACCTCGCGACCACGCACATGCGGAACGATGCAGTAGCTACAGAAGTTGTTGCATCCCTTTATGACGGTCAAAAATGCCGAAGGCCCCGGCTCGACCGAGGCGGACAGCGGAATGAAGTCATACGAATTCGTCGGCATCCACTGGGCATGGGCGCCACGGCTGCCCTGGCGGGCGCTGGCCACGATCTCCGGGAGCCGGGCGATGTTGTCGGGCCCCAGCACAAAGTCGAGATACGGCACCTTGTCCAGCAATGCCTGCCCGTGCTGCTGCGCCACGCATCCAGCCACGCCGAACACGACCGGTTTGATCTCCTTCAGCGGCAGAAGCCTGGAAAGCGAGCCTAGAACCTTCTTTTCAGGCCTCTCGCGCACACTGCATGTGTTGAAGATGATAACGTCTGCCTCGGCCGGGTCGCTGGTTTCGACGTAGCCGTCGTCACCCAGAACCTGAATCATGCGTCTGGAATCAAAGACGTTCATCTGGCAGCCATAAGTGACCACCATGACCTTCTTTTCCGGGGTGTGACAGGGTATTTCCAGGCTCAAGTCCGTCATGGCGGCAAAGGGTAGCCTCTGCCCCGCCCGCAGTCAAGGCGCGTTTCCCACGACCTCGGCCGTGGGTTCTGAATGAACGGTTTGTTGTTTTAGTCGGCGTCAGGATCATGTCCCTGTTTTTGTTTTTGAATAGCTGAGGATCTCCCGCCCTTTGTCTGA
>JAGOFO010000146.1 GCA_017997155.1 Myxococcota bacterium | reverse complement strand
CGCGCACGTCGCTGCGGCGAAGCAGCGCCTTCTGATGAGACGTCCCGACGACCAGCCCGATGAACTCGCGCTCGCACTCCTGGACGAATGCAAGGTACTGCTCGTTCCGGGACAGTCCGGCCAGCACGCGCGGCCTGTGTGCCAGACAAGCCTTTTCCGGCTGCGATTCGTCGTCGAAAGCCGTGCCAAGCCGCCCGCAGGCATCAAAAAACTTCCCGACAGACGCATCCGTGGCGTCAGTCAGACACACCAGAGGAACCTCGCAGCCGAGTTCGACCAGGAACGCGGTCAGTGCCGCGGCCAGTGCTGTCGGCTGGAAGACCGCCACCCGCGCGCCGGACATAACGGGAAGCGCACGGTTGATCAAGGGAACGGCCCTGGTCAGTTCGCGGTCCCGGAACGACTCGATAATGTCCGACTGGAGTCCGAGGTCCTTCCCGAGTCTTTCCAGAAACACCGTTGTGCCGTTAAGCCCCAGCGGCAGGTCCGTCTCGATGTGCTTTCTGCCGTCACCGGCGTCTTCCGCCACACCATGTCCGTCCGGCAGCCAGATGAAGTTACGGGCACGGCCCGCGGTCCTGAGCCTGGTCCACGGACTCCCGTCCAGCAGCGCTCCGCGGCAGTCGAGGCCGCATGCGGTCAACATCCGACGCAGTTCGTTCACGTTCGCCGCGTGATCCATCTCGAACCGATCCATCATGTATCCGCCTATCGCCACTGATCGCGCCGCGCCATCACCGCCATCCGCCGGGTCGAGCAGCGGCATCAGCGCGCGAAGCCATCGCCGGTACCCTGAGTACAGCGACCCTTCGTGTCCCGGAGCCTTCAGGTACAGCACGGGAATCGGGAGTCTCATCCGCAGTTCGTCGACCGCGGAAGCCACGTCGAAAGCGGACAACTCTACCGAGGCGTTGGTGGTCACGACGAACAGTTCGGGGCGACGCCGCTCGTACCATGTGGTCGCGAATTCAACCAGACGACGGCCCGAACCCTGAATGATCCTGGCGTCGTCCACCCCGGTCCACAGGCGCTGGTTGTGCGACTCACGGCCCCAGTCATGATCAGAAATCTGAAGCTGCGTCTTGAACTTGCATCCTACAGTGGTGTGGAGAAGCATGATCGCGCCGGGAAGGGCATGGACACCCATGAAGATGCCGAGCAGGTCACCGGCGTCAGAATCCCGCAGTTCGAACCGACCAATCCCGGACGGCGGTTCAACTGTCGTGTCAACCACGCTCATCGATGTCCCCCGCGGCCTTTTTCGGCTGACGAATCCGCTCCCCGGACATACCTGGCGTAACGTCTGTCAAACAACCCGCCCAGGGTCCTGGAAATCTGCCTCACGTACCTGCCGGCGAAACCGTAACCGGAACTCATGTCCCCGAACCTGAGCATCGGGATTCCGGCACGCATCACCTGATCCCTCATGAAATCGGCCACATAGGCGCAGTCGAACCGCCCGTCCCGGATGGCAGGCTCAAGAACCGCCGGTTCATAATACAGTCTGTATGGAACTGTCACTCCAAGAGCGTCCAGGTTGCGCCGGATCCGCTGGTGGACCTCGGGATAGTCGCGTTCCTGGATTACGACCTCGACGTCAAATCCCAGTTCCAGGAAGAACGGCAGGTTGGCCAGACCCTCCATGGCAAGAACATCCGGCCTGAAGTTGTGTATGGTCCCGATTCCGTAGGCCAGTCGCATGCCGGCGAAACGCGCGCGCGCCTCGGCAATCGCCTGAACCGCTTCCCGACGCTGTGGCCACGAATCAAGGATCGGCGCGGGATCGGTTCCGATAGCTGCCGCGATACCCTTGTAGAAGGAATCAGTCGCGGCCAGCCCGCGCGGCTGAAGGAGTTCGATCACCCTGCCGCCCCGCGATTCGAGCGCGGCGGACACCTGACGCATTATCGAGGAGTCCGAGACGAAGGTCAGACCGCCAAGCGGCAACCTGCGCCAATCCGCGGCCACGGCGCCGGCGGGGAGCGCACTGTTCATCCGACCGCCCATCGCCTTGATGATGGCGGCGGCCTCGGCTCTGAACATCACGTCAGACGATGCCACGTCGTTGGCGGCGTCCGTCTGATACCCGACCAGATTGACCGCCCGCGGATCCGCGTCGCCGCGATCGCCGATCGCGTCGATCAGCACCGCTCCAACCGTATCGACGACCTCGGCCTGATTTCGCAATCGAAGGCCGCCGGTGGCCACGGGGATCACCTTCACTCCGGTCGCGTCCGACACCTCGCGGCAGATCGGGGCCGGGTCCGCGCCGGTCATCTCGGAAAGACAGGTTGACAGCACCAGTATGACCGGAACCCCATCCCTGTCGATTGGCTGCCTGACCAGTGAATGGCCCTCGATGACCGGCGGCCAAGCATCCCCGACATCGGTCATCCTGGCAGCCACCGCCGTCAGGCACTCGCGAAGGCGCTGCTCGGCCAGCCCGGCCACCACGTCGTTCTCACCAAGGGCAACCGTGTAGACGTTCCAGCGGGTATGCCCTGCGAACTCGGCCGACACGCGCGGGAAGGCGCTGGCGCAATCACGCTCGCCGAAGACGACCACGGCAAGCCCGGGCCCGGCAAGGTCCATCACCTGAAACGAATATCCGGTCATGGAGCAGCCAAACTGATTCAGTTCGCCCGCCCTGCGACCCTTTTCATCTGGCGCCCGCGACATGCACCGCCCCTTGCAGACGGATAATAATACCCCGAAGAACGTCGATTGCCATCAGGCGCATGAATGACAGCCTCCGGGGGCCGCCCGCGGTTGCGGGTTCGATTGACTGGCCCCGCGTGACAGGCTATTCTTCCAGCCGCTGTCCTGGAGCGAAAAAAGTCAACAATGAACAACCAGAAACTAACCTACAAGCAGGCCGGCGTCGACATAGACGTCGGTGACGAGTTCGCGTCGCAAATCGGTCGCATGGTCAAGTCCACCTTGACGCCAGAGGTGGTGTCGGGAGTGGGCGGATTCGCCGCGGCCGTGGCGCCGGACATGACGGGAATGAAGCGTCCGATGCTGATCTCGGGTACCGACGGCGTCGGCACCAAGCTGAAGCTCGCCTTCATGACGGGGATTCACAACACCATCGGAATCGACCTGGTCGCGATGTGTGTGAACGACGTCCTCACAACGGGCGCGCGCCCCCTCTTTTTCCTTGATTACATCGCCAGCGGGCACCTTGAAATGGGCGTGTCGTTGAAGGTCATCGAAGGAATCGTCGAGGGGTGTCGACAGGCCGGCTGTTCGCTTGTCGGCGGCGAAACGGCGGAGCTTCCCGGTTTCTACAAGGAAGGCGAGTACGACCTGGCCGGTTTTGCGGTCGGAGTGGTCGACGAGCCCGACCTGATCAACGGTCGGGAGTGCGCCCCCGGCGACGTCCTGATCGGCCTGCCAAGTTCCGGCGTCCACTCAAACGGATATTCCCTGGTCCGCCGGATCCTTGGCGCAAGAAGCCTCGATATATCAAAGATTTATGACGGATTCGACAGACCTCTCGGCGAGGTTCTGCTGACTCCGACATACATATATGCCGATGCGGTCAAGGCCCTGATGTCCGGGCCCCGGCCTGCGGCAATGGCACACATCACCGGCGGCGGAATCGTAGGCAACCTGCCCCGCGTTCTTCCGCAGGGAGTATGCGCCGAGGTTCATATGGCGGCCGTTCCGCCCAATCCGGTGTTCCCGTTCCTTCAGGGCCTCGGAACCGGTTTCGAGGTGGACGACGACGAGATGATGCGCGTGTTCAACATGGGCGTCGGACTGATCATCGCGATGAAGCCGGACCGCGTGGACGCGGCGATGGCGGCACTTGAAGGCGTTGGAAGGCGACCGTTCATTCTGGGACGACTGGCCTCCGGGAGCAACGAGGTGGTGCTGAAGTGAACGCGACCGACGGCCGCAAAAAGGTTCCCATCGCGATTTTGATTTCCGGACGCGGCACGAATATGACCGCCCTGATCAAGGCCGCGGCACGTGGTGAGCTCTGCGCCGACGTCAGAGTGGTTCTTTCCAACAAGCCCGAAGCAGCCGGCCTCGCCTTTGCGCGCGCGGCGGGAATCCCGACGGTCGTCCTGTCGCACCGGGACTACCCGACCCGTGAGGAATACGACCGCGAACTGGTCCGGGAACTGAGATCCAGGGGCGTCGAATACGTTGCGCTGGCCGGTTTCATGAGGCTTCTGACACCCGAATTCCTTAACCCGTTCAAGGGTCACGTGATCAACATCCATCCAGCCCTGCTGCCGGCATTCCCGGGTACCCACTCGCAACGCCAGGCGCTCGATTACGGCGTCAAAATCACCGGATGCACGGTTCATTTCGTGGACGAGGGCACCGACACCGGCGCCATCATCGCCCAGCGCGTGGTTCCCGTCCTTGACGGTGACGACGAGGATTCTCTGTCCGCGCGCATCCTTGAACATGAAAACGCTCTGTATCCCCAGGCACTCGACGATGTTCTCAGTGGCCGGGTGATCCTGGACGGCAGGCGCACCGTCCGCAGGACTTGACTAAGGGGGCCCCATGGCTGAGTTGAAGAGTTCCTACGACGTCGTGATCGTAGGCAACGATCTACCGGCGCTGATTTTCGGGGCGCTGGCGGCCAAGAACGGCTACCGGGTTCTGGTGCTGGGCCACGGCGGCAGGCCGAATACCTACGAAATGGACGGCTTCAGGTTCGTGCGCCGACCAAACCTTCTTTACGGTTTCTCCGAGGCCCACAACATCCGTGAAGTCTTCCGCGACCTGGCCCTGCTGCCCGAGATGCGCAACATGCCGCACCCGTTCGATCCGGTCTGCGACGTTGTGCTGCCGGAAAGACGGATCGAACTGTCGCATGTCAGGGGAATCATCGAAGAGGAAATCGAACGGGAATTCCCGGGTCAAATCGGCCTTTTCTCGCGGTACTTCCAGGATCAGGCGGAACTTGAGCAGCGCCTCGAACCGTTGATGAAGACATTCCCGAACATCCCGCCCGCCGGCATAATGGAATACTTCAGGTGGAGTTCGATCAGGCGCGCAATCGGGGCCGCCGTACCTCCTGGCGACGCTCTGGCGGACTTTGACACGAACCCCGCCGCGCGCGCCATGATCGCGGCGCCGGTGTCCGTTCTGAACCTGTGCCCGGACGCGTGGAAATATCCTCTGACTTTCTCCAGGACCACGAACCACCTGTTGCGCGGCCTGTACAACGTCGAGTGGGGTCTTGATTCCCTGAAGAACCTGTTTGTCAGCAGGATCGAAGGAAACTCCGGCACCGTCAGAATGGCGGAATTCGCCGACCAGTTCGATTACAGCCGGGGACGCGTCCATTCGATCGACGTTCGCGGTCGAAACGAGGCGGTGGGCACTTCGCTGCTTGTCGCGGGCACCGACCTGGCCGAAATCGCCCGCATGCTCCCGGAGAGGGTCGTCAGGAAGCGGCAGATGCAGCGCATTCGTGACTACGCGCCTTCTCACTTCCTGGTCACGATGAACATCGGCATGGCAAGACGTGGCATCCCGACCGGCATGGCACGGACGGTGTTTCTTGTCGACGATCCGACAAGCCCGATGGAAGGCACCAACTGCCTGACTCTCCAGGTCGATCCTGCCATGGAACCGGCCGACATGATGGATCCGGAACGCACGACTCTGTCCGTGTCGGGCATGATTCCGGCATCACTTCTGGACGAGGGCGCCGGCTCAATCGAGGCGTTCGGCGAACGGATGATGGAGAAAGTGCGCG
>JAGOFO010000145.1 GCA_017997155.1 Myxococcota bacterium | reverse complement strand
CGCCTGGCCCATGAATCGAAACATCCGACCTGTCCGGTCCTGTTCATTGAAGCCTCCGGCATGCGCCCTCGCGCCCGCGACCGCTAGTATAGGAACATTTTCGACATTGATTGCGACTCAATTGCGAATTTCACGTTATGCCCTTCTTCCTCTATATCCTTCGCTGCGCTCAGGGTACGATGCGCCGCGCGCCACTTTCCTGGGCTCTAACCTCGTCTGAGGAAATCGAAGCGACGGTTCAGGAAATCCGATTGATTTTTTCTTCTCGCCTCTTTATTTTAGGATGTGCGGTGAAAATAAAATAAAGGAGAGCCTTATTTTAGGTTCGAGGCAGGCAGGATGAAGCGAGAACTCCAAGGCAGATACGTGATCATATCGACCGTGGGCGAGAAGGCCCAGGCCTTCGTGCCCGCGCCGCTGCCGCCGCGTCCACCCATCGACTGGACTCCGGAGTTGCACAGCAAGTTCGACCAGGCGCTGCTGGCGCTCGGGCGTCTGGACAGCGTCTCGACCTTGCTGCCGGACACCTCGCTGTTCCTCTACATGTACGTCCGCAAGGAAGCGGTACTCTCCTCCATAATCGAGGGAACCCAGTCGTCCTTATCGGATCTGCTGCTGTTCGAGCTGGATCAGGAACCCGGCGTGCCACTGGATGACGTGCGGGAGGTCAGCAACTATGTCGCCGCCCTCGACCATGGTCTGCGCCTGCTGGAGGAAGGGTTGCCGCTGTCGCTGCGGCTGTTCCGGGAGATTCACGGCGTATTGTTGACCAAGGGCCGGGGCAGCAATCAGACCCCGGGGGAGTTCCGGCGCAGTCAGAACTGGATCGGCGGCACCCGGCCAGGCAATGCGGCTTTCGTTCCGCCTCCGGCCGAAGAGGTGCTTGAGTGCATGAACAAGCTGGAGCTTTTCCTTCACGATCAGCCGGAGCCGACCCCGGTGCTGGTCAAGGCGGCGCTGGCCCATGTGCAGTTCGAGACGATCCACCCGTTCCTCGACGGTAACGGCCGTCTCGGTCGTCTGCTTATCGCGCTGCTTTTGTGCGAGCAGAAGGTGTTGCGGGAGCCCATGCTCTACCTCAGCCTCTACTTCAAGACGCACCGTCAATATTACTACGAGCTGCTCAACAACGTGCGCATGACCGGCGACTGGGAAGCCTGGCTCGACTTCTTTGCCGAGGCCGTGATCGTCACTGCCACCCAGGCGGTCGAGACAGCACAGCAGCTTCTCGACCTGTCCAACCAGGATCGCGACAAGATCAGCGGCCTCGGCCGGGCGGCGGCATCCACCCTGCAGGTCCATCGGGCGCTGATGGAGCATCCCATCGCTACCTCGGGCTCGCTGGTGGAAAAGACCGGCATCACCCCGGCCACGGTCAACAAGGCGCTCGGTCACTTGGAGCAACTCGGCATCGTGAAGGAACTGACCGCCCAGAAGCGCAACCGCCTGTTCAGCTACGCGGGCTATATCGAGATCATGAGTCGCGGCACGGAACTGCCGGGCAGGTAGGTTTAAGCCTTTTCGACATTGATTGCGACTCAAATGCGGAGTTCCCGCCATGCCCTTCTACCTGTATCCCAGGCGTTTCCTGTACTCGGAGGAATTCAAAACCAGAGCCGAAGCCTGTCAAAGGGAACGACAAATCAAGAAATGGTCGCGTGCCCAAAAGGAAGCCCTCGCTGCCGGCGATCTGAATACACTTCACTCACTCGCGAGACGCCGTGGTTCATGAGTACGATCGCCACCATTACCTTATTGCGTCGCCGGGAACACCAGCAGCCCGTCCAGCCCTGATCGACTGTTCCACACCGCCCTTATTGATTCATTCGGGCCAGGGGAGCTAGACTTGACCTTCAAAGGAGGACAAAGCCTTTCGGGCGATGATGGTTACGGGCACGAGTCCCACGGGCCTGACGGTTGTCCGCCACCTTCCGGGACGTGCCGTGCACAAACCTGGCAACTTGGAGGTAACGCCATATCTCTGATGAAAAGATCCGTTGCGGAAATGATTGGGACTTTCTGGCTGGTTTTCGGGGGGTGCGGGGCCGCGGTGCTTGCCGCCGGATTTCCCGAAATGGGAATAGGCTTCGTGGGCGTGTCGCTGGCGTTCGGCCTTACGGTGCTGACCATGGCCTTCGCCATCGGCCACATATCCGGATGCCACCTTAACCCCGCCGTATCGCTGGGCCTGGTCGTCGGTGGACGCTTCCCGGCAAAAGAGCTGCCGGCATATGTGATCGCGCAGCTTGCAGGCGCTATGATCGGCGCCGCCGTCCTGTACGCGATTGCATCCGGCAAGGCCGGTTGGGAACTTGGCGTGTTCGCGGCCAACGGCTTCGGCGAACACTCGCCGGGCGGTTATTCCATGGTCGCCGCCCTAATCGCGGAAGTCGTTCTTACGTACATCTTCCTTATCGTAATCCTGGGGGCCACCGACAAACGCGCGCCGGCCGGCCTGGCACCCATAGCGATCGGGCTCTGCCTGACCCTGATCCACCTCATCAGCATCCCGGTGACGAACACGTCGGTCAACCCGGCCCGTTCAACCAGCCAGGCGATCATCGTCGGCGGATGGGCTTTGCAGCAGCTCTGGCTTTTCTGGGTCGCCCCGCTTGCAGGCGCGGTGCTGGCAGGCCTTACGGCGCACCTCTTCAAGGAAAAGGCCGCTTGAGGAATGGCGGGACGGAAGCTGTTTTCATGACCGGATGAAAGACACGTGCCTTCTGTCGGCTTCAAGATGCTGATTCCTTTGAACAATGCCGTTTGCGGTCTTGGCACCGCAGTTCCGCGGTGGTAAAAATCACTGGTTGGTCAAAGGCCGGGGGCCGTCAGGCTACCCTGTTTTCGCTTCAGTCTTGTGGCGGTGCGGCGAATCGCCAGTGCCGTCCGGGGGGGGCGAATGTCCAGAAAGAATGTTTCCCTTTCCATTCTCGCGGGTTTGATGATTGCCGGGTCGGCGCTTGCCGGTCTCGGGTGCGGCGGTGTCTGGGGCGGCGGCGGCGTGCTGGGCGTCGCGACCTCAGCCAGCAGACTCGGTCTGGAAGTGTCCTGCCGCAAGGATAACAAAGCCAAGGATTGCTACGACCTGGCGAACATGTGCGCGGGCGGCATCGGTGGATCGATCGATCTGGCCAGCGCCGAGATGTACTACAACAAGGCATGTGATCTGGGTCACGCAGCCGCCTGCAAGGCCGTGAACCGCACGGTTCCCGCCGCTACGAACTAGCCCTCGCCGTTCGAGTCTTCAGCAAACCCCCGCCCAGGTTGATTTTTTCGGGGGGCAGGCACGCCTGTCAGCGATGGAAGCGGGAGGCCCAGCGTCGTGGATTCGCGGCGGCGGCGCGGACGGCCTCGGCGATCGCGGGCACCGCGGGTGACAGCACGCGCAGCAGGCCGCGGACCGCGTTGGGATAGAAGTTCAGGGGATCCACGTCAACCTCGGACGCACCGTTGCGGCGCGCCTCGGCGCGGATCGCTTCGATCACCTCGGGCGTGTCGGAGATGCCGGGCAGGGCGGGCGCGATGAAAACCCATGTTCGCACACCGGCGGCGGACAATTTCTTCAGTGCGGCCATCCTTTTGGAAGGCGGAGGCGCGTTCGGCTCGATCAGCGCCGCCAGTTCGTCCGACAGCGTGCAGACGCTGAAACCGACCTTTACCGAACCGTCGCCCAGAAGCCCGCCGAATGAAGTCAGTATGTCCGCATCCCTGGTAACCAGGTCGGATTTCGTCAGGATGGACACGTCCAGTCCCGACCCGGCCAGAAGCTTCAGGCATTCGCGCGTCAGCCCGGCCTTGCGTTCCATCGGCTGGTACGCGTCCGTCACGCTGGAAATCTGAACCCTGCCGGAGCGTGGCTTCGACAGCTCGCCGGCCAGCACCCTGGCGATGTTGGACTTCGGTTCCGCCCAGGTGCCCCACGGTTCGGGCCGCGCGTTGAATTTCTCGATGAACGAGGCGTAGCAGTACACGCAGCCGTGCGTGCAGCCGACGTAGGGGTTCAGGCACCAGTCCATTCCCGGAATTCCTGACCGGCCCAGGGCGGTCTTGCAGTTCGTTTGAGCCATGTCCTCCTCCTTGCCGTCATGACACGCAGGTGCGTCGGAACACGTCGAAATCGAGTTGCAATCCTTTCTTTTTGTGCAATCCTTTCCTTGAACGTCGAGCGCCGCACACAGCGGCTTTGCCCTAATTCTAGTCGGGAGGTGTTCTTCATGCCACTCACCAGGGAACAGAGGTTGGCTTTACATGCGCGTGCCAGGGATCTGCGCAAGGATGTCGTCAATATCACTGCCTTTTCCGGCGGCGCGCATATCGGCGGCGGACTCAGTTCCATGGACATCCTTGTACTGCTTTACTTCCATTATCTGAACATCGATCCGGAACGCCCGCAGTGGGAGGACCGTGACCGTTTCGTGCTCAGCAAGGGGCACGGCGCGGTCGCCTACGTGCCGGTCCTCGCGCGTCGCGGCTTCTTTGATTTCGAGGATGTCCGGACGTTCAACAAGTTCGGCAGTCCATTCGGCATGCACCCGGATTCCCGCCGTATCCGCGGGTGCGACGCCTCGACCGGTTCGCTTGGACACGGCCTGCCGATGGCGGTCGGCATGGCACTCGGCACGCGCCTTCAGGGAAAGACCTGCAAGACGTTCTGTCTGCTGGGCGACGGCGAGTGCAACGAAGGCGTTGTCTGGGAGGCCCTGATGGCGGCCGCCCACTACCGGCTGACCAACCTGGTCACCATCATCGACAGGAATCACCTGATGATCGATGGACAGACCGAGGACGTGATGGGCATCGAGCCTCTCGCGGACAAGCTGGCCGCATTCGGCTTCGAGGTCCACGCGGTGGACGGACACAATCTGGACGCGCTGGCGGGCGCCATCGAACGCGCCATTGCAGTGGCGGACCAGGATTTGCAGGTCAATGGCGGTCTGAAGTCGCAGGCGGAAATCAGGAAGAACGGCCACAAACCGATCGCGATCATCGCCGACACGGTCAAGGGCAAGGGCGTCGACTTCATGGAGGGACAGGTGCCGTGGCATTACGGCGCGGTCGATTCGGGGCTCGAAGCGAAGGCCCTGGCCTCGCTGGAACGGTACTACGACGCCATCTTCGCGGCGGAAGGGGGCAGCAATGAGTGATAACAGCCAGACCACTGGAACCACATGGAACTGCTATGACGCGGCGACGATGACCGCGCGCGAGATCTACGGCCGCGTCCTTTCCGATCTGTCGGACAAGGACCCGCGAATCGTCGGACTCTCCGCAGACCTGGCGAAGTCGACCTCCATCGCCATTTTTGAAAAGCACGCGCCGGAACGGTTCTTCAACGTCGGCATCGCCGAACAGAACCTGATGGGCGTCGCGGCGGGCATGGCCAAGGTCGGATTGATCCCGTTCGCAAGCACCTTCGCGGCGTTCGCCAGTATGCGCGCCTGCGAGCAGGTCCGCACCGACATCTGCTATCAGAACCTGCCGGTCAAGATAATCGCGACCCACGGCGGAATGAGCTTCGGCGCTGCCGGAACTACTCACCACTGCACCGAGGACCTGGCGATCATGCGCAGCTTCGCGAACATGACCGTCGTCGTCCCGGCTGACGGGATCGAGACGGCGAACGCGGTGCGGGCGGTCAAGGATCTGCCCGGGCCGGCGTACATCCGCATCGGCCGCGGCTTTGAACCGCCGTTCTACGAAAACGAGGACTACGGTTTCCAGCTCGGCAAGGCGGTCGAGGT
>JAGOFO010000014.1 GCA_017997155.1 Myxococcota bacterium | reverse complement strand
GTGTCTTCGGTATTGTAGGACCCGGTGCCGACAATGACCGGGATGCGGCCGGCGACCTGGCCGACAACAGCCCGAACAGTGAAGTCGGCCTCGTCATGGCTCATTGCGGGAGTCTCGGCGGTCGTGCCGCACGCCACAACGCCGCCGGCACCCTGCTCAACCTGGGTCTCGACCAGACGTCGCAAGGCGTCCACGTCGATCTTTCCATCCGCCGAAAACGGTGTAATCAGTGCGGTAATGACGCCTTCGAGCTTCATGTCGACATCCTCCGGGAACAGACTCAGTCCTTCGAACCGACGCCGCCGCTCTCCTCGTCCGACATCCGGTTCAACGCCGAATCCATACTCATTCGAACCTCAAGGTCCGGCTCGATCGAGATCGCGTCGAGAAGCATCTGACGCGCCCGCGGGCCGCCTATCGTTGCAAGAGCCGTCGCGGCGCCTTCCCTGATCACCGGAGAAGCATCGGCCAGAAACGGCTTGATGTCCGGGATGGAGACCCCGCCCATCAGACGACCGAGGCCGACAAGACAGGAAGCCCTGACCTTCACGTCCTCGTCCGGAGTCGTGGCGGTCGAAGTAAGCACCATCCGGGAACGCTCCCCCGGATACCGCGACAACGCGCGCGCCGCGCGGACTCGAATCTCAGGCTCAATCCGACGACCTGACAGGATGTCGGCCAGAATCGACGGGATCCCCGATCCACATGAACGGAACTGCTCGGGCGTGGGGTCGCCACTGCTTTCAAGCACGCGCATCACGTCGTTGTACTTCACCTCGGAGAACGGACGGGCCAAGGCGGCCATCGGAACTCCGACTGTCAAAATCAGTGCAACGATGATCGACAGGAACCTGCCGGGTCGGTTGGTCCGGGTCATCTTCTTGCCTTCTTTCGCGCCTTGCGCGCCTCTTTTTCCTTCTTGCGCCGCTTTTCCTTGTCCGCGTTCGACATCTTGCGCTGGCCGCCGCCGTAGGGCTGCATCATGCGCGGGTCCATCCGGCCGGGGTCGAAATCGCCGATATCCTCGCCCCGCGACTTGGCCAGTTCGATCGATTCGCGGAAACCGGGAAGTCGACCGAGCAGCGCCGGATTCTTGCCAACCTGCTTCATCACCTCGCGCATCGTCTCGAAACGCTGCACCAGGTCCTTCACGTCCTGCGGCTTGTGACCGGAACCGCGGGCGATTCGACGAGCCCTGGTGTCGTTCCTGCCCTGGGCAAGGATGATCTTGGGATCATTGCGCTCATCGGGGGTCATCGAGTGAATCATGGCCTCGATACGGCCGAGAGACTTCTCGTCGACAGTCGCGCCGTCCGGAACCATTTCGTGGAAGAAGGGCAGTTTTTCGAGCGTGCCCTTCAAAGAACCCATCTTCTGAATGGACTTGATCTGGTCCATGAACTGATAAAGCGTGAATTCGCCCTTCAGGATCTTCAGGGCGTCTTCTTCCGCCTTCTTCTCGTCGACGACCTTCTCAAAATCCTGAACCAGACCCACCACGTCGCCGAAGCCCAGGATCCTGGTCGCGATGCCCTCGGGCCGGAAGGGCTCGAGCTTGTCCATCGCCTCGCCCATACCGGCGAAAACGATCGGCTTGCCGGTGACGCCCTTTACCGACAGGGCCGCGCCGCCGCGGGCATCGCCGTCCATCTTCGTCATCACGACGCCGGTGATGTCCAGTTGCCGGTCGAACTCGCTGGCCATCCTGACCGAGTCCTGGCCGATCATCGCGTCGACGACCAGGTAGATGTTGGTCGGCTTCGTGCGGGCCTTGATCTCGGTGAGTTCGGCCATCAAGGGCTCATCGATCGCCAGGCGGCCCGCCGTGTCGAAGATGATGACGTTGCAATTGTGCTCGGCGGCGTACTTGATCGAAGACTGGCACAGGTCGGGCGGCGACATGCCGTCTACGCTGTAAACCGGCACCCCGATCTTCTGGCCCAGGATCTTCAACTGCTCGATGGCCGCCGGACGATAGATGTCCGCCGCGACCAGCATCGGTTTCTTCTTCTGGTCCTTCAGCAGCCGGGCCAGTTTCGCGGACGTGGTGGTCTTTCCGGTACCGTGCAGACCGACCATCATCACGATGGTGGGCCGGCCGTCCCTGGACCAGACCAGATCGCGCTGCCCCTCGCCCATCAATGCGATCAGTTCGTCGTGACAAAGCTTGACGAAGTGATCGGCCGGGCTCAGTTCCTTGCCGCCACCCTTGACCTTGACCTGCACCACCTCGCCGAGCGCCTTCTCGCGCACCCGATCGAGGAAGGCAGTGACGACGGGAAGCGCCACGTCCGCTTCAAGAAGCGAGACCCTGATATCCCGCAATATGTCCGCAATCGCGGCTTCGTCGATTATGGCACGGCCCTGGAGCTTAGCCCTGGCACCCCTGAATCCTTTCGTCAGAACGTCGAACATATTAGAAAGGTCCTCTCCGGAATGGTCTTGAATAAAGCCTGTTTTCAACGGAAATCAAGGATTTCCGGTTAACCGCTTATACGGGATAAGCCCCCCTTTCGTCAAGATCGGCCGGCCGGCCCGATCCATGGGCCGCCCGGTCATTCACTGCCTGCCGGAGCGGCGGCACAGGTGATCTCTCATCTCCTGGCCGACATGATCTCTCCGCGCAGATATGAAAACCCGTGCCTCAGCCAGAACGGGTTGTGCGTAAGCACGTACAGGCCGGTTGGAAGAAGAATCCTGGGATTGAGATAAAAACGCCGGTATGCCCCGGAGGAAAGACTCATCAACTCGTCTTCGGGAATACCGCATATGTCGCCGGTCTCCCCGTACTGGTCAAACAGTTCGCTTGGCGCAAGACGCATCAAAGGGTAGAAAGCGGCGTACTGTGGTCTGATTTTTAGCGCGAAGTCGATATCGGCCGCGATCGTCTCGCGCGTGCAGCCCGGCAATCCGAAGATGAACTCGACAACGGTCTGAATCCCGGCACGCCTGGCCGCCTGGACGTTCGCCCTGACCGCACTCGGCTCCCTGACCGAGCGTCTGGCGAGTCGCAGAACATTCGGATCGCTGGACTGCAACCCGAATATGATCAAATCACATCCCGCCCGGCGGTACCTGTTCATCCGGGCCTCGCGGTCTTTTTCGAACACGAACGGGTGGGTCTGGCACGTCCAGATAAGGTCGTGCTTCCTGGCGATGAGCCCGTCAAGGAAGGCCTCCTCCCATGCGTGATCCGCCGCGAAGTAATCATCTTTGAACGTGATGTACCTGACACCGTGTTCAAGCACCAGTTCATCAATCTCGGCCAGAACGTTCTGAGGACTCCGCAGACGCACGCCATGACCGGCGATGTGCGGAACGGAACAGAAGGTGCATCCCCTGTGACAACCTCGTGACGTGATCATTGTCGTGTACGGCTGACGCATATTCAGAACACGCCAGTCATGGTGACGATGCATGTCGATGATGTCACGACGCGGGAAAGGCAGTTCATCCAGATCCTTCACCGGTTCGGCCGGCGCGGTGACAACTGCCACGCCATCCTTCATGAACGCGATCCCGTCTACCGTCGAGGGATCCCTGGCACCTTCGATGGCCTCGACCATGCCGACAATGGCGCGCTCTCCCTCGCCGGTGCACACCATCGTCGCTCCGGCAGCCAGATATGGTCCGGGTTCCGACGCGTTGGGCCCCCCGACCAGTATCGGCAGGTCGCCGCAGACGGCCCTCAGACCGCTCACCCACGCGCAAACAGCTTCGCGGGTCACCGAATCGGAGTAGAACCCGACGAAAACCGGTTGCCGATCGTGGACGAATTTTGCGAGGTCAGCGATCTCGAACTGATCCGTCGTCCGATCCATCACAACGCAGTCGATCCCGTAGTCGCGAAGCACCGCAGCCAGATACAGGAACCCCAGATGGGGAACCGCCTTCATCGACAGCTCGCCGCGCCTCGACTTCGCCAGATATTCGATCTGCGAACTGGTGTAGACGAAAAGCGCGGTTCCTGGAACAGTCTCTCTGATCAAGCCCCCCGACATCTGATTCCTCGACGGGTATCCAAGAAAAAGCATTATGTTTTCAAAGGCGTTTACTGTCAAAGGAACCGGGTTGAGCCCGATGGCCGCGCCAACCTGCGCGATGATGCATAACACTCCGAAGAAGAATAGAATTTAACTTCGCGAAAGGCCGATTGTTGACAGCGGTTCCGGCTGAATTCGGGGGATTCGATGAAGTCCGCATGGATCTTGTTTCTGGCAGCCTCGACCATCGTTCCGACCTTCCTGCAGTCAGGATGCACAGGCGATCCGTCTTCGGACGTGACCGACGACGTGATCGGCACCGGTCGCGATCATACCCTGCCTTCATTCGCGACCACCGCGGACTTCCTCGACTTCGCCGGGGACAAGTCCGACCCGGCCCAGATAAAGTTCATCATCGCCGACTTCCAGGGTTCCGGCCGCATGCACTATGAAGAGCCTTTATTCTTCGCCATGCACGACGAGTGGTCCTGGTTCTCGCTGCTCAATGACATCGCCATACCCGGGTATGACTTCGAGCCGATTGCCGGGTATTCATTCGATTCGGTTGCAGAGATCTTTTCCTGGGCCGGAACCATGGACGATCTGCCGCTGGATCTGATCTTTGTTTCCGAAGGTTCCAGGCTCTACTCGCCCAGGTTCTATGACAGGGCTTTCAACAAGGTCGATAACAAGGGCAAGTCAGTCCCACGTTTCTTCGGTTGCGGTTCCGTGCTGCATTTCCCACCCGATCCGGCTCGCCCGGTGCCCGGCGAAACCTGGGCGTTTGAACTCGAATACACCGATCTCCCATCGGTCGCCGACGTGGAGCGTTTCTTCGAAATCCTTTCGCGAACCCTGCCGGAAGGGGTCGGCGAGCGCCTGGTCTGGATCGTTCGTTCCGCCTCGCAGGAAACGGTTGCCAGACGGATCGACCAGGCGGGCGGCCCGTACGCGGGACGTTGGGCGACATGGGAATCCTTCCAGATTCCCGGTGACTGGCAGACCTACAACCCGGGCATAGCAGCCGGAATCGTGAAAATGGTGCCGGACGGGGGCATCGCGCTGTCAGGCGGCACGGAAAACGTGGCCGTTCTTGGCGAGATCCCGGACGATATCCCCCCGGTCGCGGCGATCGTGACGGCCGTGCCCCAGACACCGCTGTCGCACATTGGAATCCTGGCGCGGGCCAGGGGAACCCCGAACCTCTACGTTGCCGGCGTCGATCGCGATCAGCGGTTCATCACATGGGATTCCTACAGAAAACCGGTGATCGTGAAGGCCATGCCGGACGCCTTCAGCTTCACCGAGATGACCGGAGCGCAGTGGACTTTCTACAAAGCCCTGGTTTCGCCGAGAAAGGTGACGATCAAACCGGTCGACGTCGCAGGCATGGCCGAAACGTTCGACCCGCTGACGACCGACACATCCTGGATGCGTGACCTGGTGCCGGCGATCGGCGGAAAGACGGCGGGATTCATCATCCTGAAGGACTACCCCGGACTGGATCTGCCGGATCAGCCGCTCGGTCTCACCGTGCGCGGGTACCGCGAATTCATCGACACACTCGATCCATCGCCGGCAGAAATCGTTGCCCAGTCGGCATGGTCCGATTCCCGGGTCAGGCTGGTGGTGACCGAAGGCCCCGATGCCTATCTGCAGGCAGCGGGCGGGACCGATTCGGCCCGAAACTGGCTCGACGCCTTGCGTACGGTTCACTCGGGCGATCCCATCGGACGAGCGATTGACGCCGGTGGGATCAGGGCGATGATGATGGCCGCGCCCATGGATCCAGGTTACGTCTCGCGCGTGACCACCGCGCTGAGCAAACGTTTCTCGTTTCTGTCGCCGGCACAGGGCCTGCGGTTTCGCTCATCTTCGTCGGCAGAAGATGTCGAGGGCTTCAATGGCGCGGGTCTGTATGAATCACACACTGGTTACCTGAATCCCGAGCTTCAACCTCCCCAGAGGCAGACAAAGACTGTCGCGGACGCGATTCGTCGCGTCTGGGCCTCGTACTGGCTCTACGGTGCGGTCGAGGAACGCGAACTGGCCGGGATTGACCACCTCGCGGCAAACATGGGCATCCTGGTGCATCCGGTGTTCGACGATGACCACGAGGCCGCCAACGGCGTGCTCACTCTGGAGGTTGTCAGGCACCCCGACGGGGACAAGGTGACCATGACCGTGAACATGCAGTACGGTGCCCTGTCGGTCACCAATCCACCGGCCGGCTCGAACGCGCTGCCGGAGGTTGACGTCGTCACCAGGACTGGCGACGCCATGCCGGTCATCGAGCGGGTCCGCCCCTCTACCGAGGTGGAACCCGGGATCTTCCTGCTGTCGGACGCAGAACTGACCGAACTCCTGGACATCCTTTCGAAGATGGCTTTCGACTGGCTGGTGCTGCGCAACGAAGGCTTGAAGACGGCCCAGTTCAGGACGACCCTTACTGTCGATTCCGAGATTAAACGCATGTCGGCGGGCTGGCCGTCAAGGCTGGACGGTACCACGCCCCCGGAACGCCTTGTAATCAAACAGGCCAGAACCATAGAACGACCTGTGACCGCGCCGGAAAGCGTCCTTACGATGCCGGTGCCGCGGGACCTGCTGGCATTCGCCGCCAGGATCGAAAAGCAGACCTGCGTGACGACTGCCCTTCAGGTCGAAATCCATGAAGTGTTCACCGATTCCTCCGCTCCGTGGCCTTTCGATTTTGACTCCTCTCCGTTCGATGCGTTCGCCACGGTGCGCATTCCCACCGCGATTCCCGGTTTCGATTTCGCCGACGGGGACTGGTTCATATTGACGCATCTGCAGGCATCATTCGAAAGAAAGGCCGGATCCGAAGGTTTCGGCGTCCTGATTACTCCCCTTGACCCGGCGACTGCCGGATTCAACAGCCTCTCGATCGATCAGAGTGGAGAATGGTCTATTTCGGGCGCCGACGGAGCATCAGCTTCGGGCGGAGGGGCTGCCTGCACGATGACGATCGAACTGACATCGCCGCAGGCCTTCCTGGAATCACTGCTGAAGTGACTTGGCAGGGCCGCACTGGCCACCCTGATCCTGGCCAACCGAAGGCGGCAGTTCGTTCCACCTGCCGGCCTGGATGCACTGGGTGACGAACCATGCGCGCTTCTTGACCGCAGTCGTATCGTCCATTCGCGAAACCTGCGACGTCCAGCCCCACCAGACAATGGGAAGCACCAGCAGCAGAAAGACAGCGACTGACTTGCACGGCCAGCGGCGGTTGGCGGCAATGACGGCGATTATCAGCATCGCCGCGACCACGAGACCGGCTACGACCAGAACCGCGTACGCTGGCAGATTCAACCCGACCGCCACCCTGGAAAGGCATCCGCCCGCCAGCAGAGGCACGGTCAGGTCGTGGAATGGATTCGCAAATGATTCGGGCAGGTGCGGGAACACCAGTGTCGCAAGGCCGGTATACATGATCGAGGCCGCGACAAGGCCGGAGCCGATATTCCGGGCGGCGGCAAACCGTTCCATCAGAAGGGCCGCAGGCGCTATCAGGAAAGGAATCATCGGCGTCAGGTGACGCTGACCGACCGTCCAGCCACCATCCCAGTAAATCATCGAAGACACAAAAAGCGCGGGCAACAGGATCTGGACAACCCTGAACCAGCCTGCCGTCCGCCCGGCGACCGCGAAATAGCGGTGGATGCCGATGAACCCCAGGATCAGGAACGGCGAGAACACAAACAGGCCCTTCGACGGAAGGAAGAAACTGCCCACGAACTGAGTCCAGCCGGGATAGAGCACGCCCATGAACCCCTTCTTGTGAACGCTCGCGAAGAACGGGTTGGCGATGTGGTTGTAACTGGTTTGAAGCACCCCGCCGAACGCCTCGTGGTGGTAAAAGGCCAGAAACGCCAGGGGAAGGATGGCGCCGGCGATCGCGAAACCGAGACCCTTCCAGATCGGGCGGACGCGAACCATGAACAGCACTGCCAGCGGAACCAGATAAACCGCTGCCTGGTACTCGGTCATCAAGCAGAAGACCGCGACAAACCCGATGGCGGCCGCGGACCACATGGAAACGGAACCAGGCCGGGCTCCTGAATGCCTGTCGAAGAAGGAAACCGGCCGAATCTGTTCGGACCGGTCGGGCGGCCGGCGCAGCAGAAACCAGATCGCATACAGCATCACCGCGACCGGCTGGTGACCGTACAAAGTCATCGAATAGGGCATGGCCAGAGTGCCCAGGCCGTATCCGAGGAGGGATATCGCGCGGACCGGCGGCGACACCCCCAGTTCCTCCATCTCGCGCCTGAGCAGCCCCAGCAGCAGGAGCGTGGGCAGGATCCCGACAAACAGGCGGGCGATCCTCATGTCGCCCATTATGCAGACGAAACCGGCCAGGGCGTGCCGAAGCGCCACTGCTGGAAGCGCGATCACGGCGGTTCCTGGCGGCTTGTCTGAATAGAACCTGTCCGGCGAACGTTTGGTTGCTCCTTCCCCACCTGCGTCGCGCATCACCGATTTGTCGTTGATGTTTCCGTAGGTGTTAATGAATTCCGTGATCTCGAAGTCCTGGTTCTGAACCATCGCCTCGACCAGGTACAGACGGCTCAGTTCGTTGGCTGAGTTCATCTTCGGAAAATACGGGAAGAAGATGACATGTATCACGAACACGACAAGGATCGCGGCGTGATCAAGCCTTGCGGACCATCGCCCGATTCTGCCACCGAAACCTGTGACTGGTGTCAAACCGTTCATGCGGCGATTGTATGGCAACCCGGCCGGGTGGTACAGCGGGACCGGCATCGTGGAATCGTGCAATAATCCATTCCGAACACGTCCTGACCGTTTCGTATGATTGGGAGCCCGCTGCGGGCCGCCCGTATTCATTCTGTGGAGGTCGCCGATGCGCATGACATTAATCAAAAGTTTCACCGGGTTGGCACTGCTGATAGCTCTCATTTCGGGCGGGACGGCACAGGCGCAGATCGTCCGTGTAAAGATCGACCCGCGCGAAAGCCCGGTCACCATCGAGAACATGACGGTAAAGGCGTCGGTCAAAGGTCTGCACGCGCAGGTCGATACCGAGTTCGTGTTCTTCAATCCGAACCGCCGTGCGATGGAGGGGGAACTGGAGTTCCCGCTGCCTGACGGCGCCAGCGTCAACGGCTACGCGATCGACGTGGGCGGGGCCATGGTCGACGGCGTGGTCGTGATGAAGGAAAAGGCGCGCGTGGTCTTTGAGACCGAGGTGCGGCGCGGAGTCGACCCGGGCATCATCGAACATGTCCGCGGGAACCTCTATAGAACCAGAATCTATCCGCTTCCGGCCGGCGGCTCGCGGCGGATCAGGGTCTCGTACACGACGCCCCTGGCAATCGCCCCGGACGGATCGGCCGCCCTGCGCATGATCATGCCGCAGGAACGGATCGGAAAACGTTCGGTCACGATTGAAGTCGTCGTACCAGGACAGAAGGCCCCGACCCTGGGTGGCCTCGGAGACCGCCGTTTCGAACTGGCCCAGAACGTCTGGCGCGTTTCTGCAGAGGACTCGGCGCCAACACCGGGCGAAGACGTCCTGGTCGCCCTGCCGGTACTGCCGGATAACTTCGCGATCACCGAGAAGGACCGTGACGGAACGGTCTGGTTCATGGCGACCGCGAGGACGTTCCCGGTTGCAGCAAGGGCGGTGGCCGCGCGGGAATTCGACGTGTACTGGGACGCTTCCTCCAGCAGGGAAGGTTCCAGCCTGAAGCTCGACCTTGCGTTCATCGAAAAGCTTCCCGCTGATGCGACGTACAACCTGATCGTGTTCAGGGACAGGCCGCAGGCGCCCGAATCATTCAGATCGCGAACGGCGCTGCTCGCCGCCCTGAAGGAAATCGATTACGACGGTGGAACCAACCTGGGGTTCATGGCGAACCGAAAGACGAAACCGGGAGTGATGCCCATGCTCTTTACCGATGGGCTCGACACGCTCGGCGACCAGGTGCTGGTCAACCTTCCCACAGTGATCGTGTCCTCTGCGGTATCGGACATGGAATCACTCAGACAGGCATCAGGCGGCGCCGTCATCGACCTGCGCACCATGAACGTCGAACAGGCGGCAGGCCTGTTCTTCAGCCCGGCGGAAAGGGTGACCGGTCTGACGGCCCCCGGCACGGCGGACGTGATGGGGCTCGGACAGGCAGCGACCGGCAGGGCAATCCTGATCGGACGCCTCAACGCCCCGTCGTCCAGTCTTTCGATCGAATTCGGGTCACAGAAGGCGACCACGTTGAACGTATCCGCCGCCAGCGCAACCACGGGCGGCACCCTGGCCCGTGCATGGGCGGCAATGCGCGTGGCGCAACTGGCTCCAAGGGCCGACGATTTCACGGACGAGCTTCTGTCCCTGGGAAGGAAGTACGGCGTGGTAAGCCCGGCAACAACACTGATCGTCCTGGAATCCATCGATCAGTGGATTCGCCATGACATCGAACCGCCGGAGACGCTGCCCCAGATGAGAAACCAGTGGCGCGCGGCGATGAAGGGACGCAGGGCCGATGCGGACACGTCCCGCAGGCAGCATCTGGAAACCCTTGAGCAGAACTGGAAGGAACGTCTCGAATGGCTCAGGCGGGACTTCATGAAGAATCCCTTCAGCGATGCCGGCAGTAAAAAGGAGGCCGGCGATCCGATGGTAATGAGATCGGAAATAGGAATGAGGGGAACCGGAACCGGCGGCGGAGGCGCGGGGCTCGGCGCGGCGCCGGCGGCCGCGATGGGAGAAGACCGCAACCAGGCCCGCGAGAGGCGGGAATCCATGGACGAAGTCGCCGCATCCGGGGAAGCTGAAGACGGGCCGGCGGAATCGGCGAAGAAGGCGGGCGGTTCGGACAGCCAGCGCGGCGCCGCGATCGAAGTCCAGGCCTGGGATCCGGCCACACCCTATATGCTGGCGATCAAGGCGGCTCCCGCGGCGTCACGGTATGAAGCGTACCTGCAGCAGAAGGCCCAGTTCGGAACCAGCCCGTCCTTCTTCCTGGATGTCGCCGACCACTTCTTCCGGGCGGCACAGCCCGAGATTGGGACGCGGGTACTGACCAATCTGGCCGAGATGAAGATCGAGGACGCGGCGCTTCTGCGGGTGCTCGCATGGCGCCTGCGTCAGGAAAAGCAGTATGAACTCGCGACCACGCAGTTCAGAAGGATCACCAAGCTGCGCCCCGAGGATCCACAGTCATTCCGCGATCTTGCGGTAACGCTGGCCGAGTGGGGCAAGGCGACGCGCGACCCGAAGATGCTGACCGAGGCCCTCCAGCTTTTTGAAAAGGTGGCCTTCACCCCGTGGCTGCGCCACGCGGACACGATAAGTATCTTCGCCCTCGAGGAACTGAACGCGCTGATCTCGTGGATCGACGCGGCTCGATTCAAGGCCGCCAATCGTCCCGCCATCCCGGCCATCGAGGAAAAGTTCCGGGCCGAGTTGTCGACCGACCTGCGGCTATACATATCCTGGGACGCGGACAATACCGATATCGACCTGCATGTGATCGAACCTTCCGGCGAGGAGGCATACTACGGGCACAACCGCACCGTGCGCGGCGGAATGGTTTCCCGCGACATCACCGACGGCTATGGCCCGGAAGAATACCTGATTGCGAAAGCGCCCGGCGGACGTTACACGATTGCGGCCAAATACTACGGTTCGAGCCAGCAGACCATCCTGGGACCAGCAACCGTTACCGCGACGATCTTCACGAACTGGGGACGGGCGGACGAGGCGCAGCAGACGCTCTCCATCCGGCTGGACAGCCCGAAGGACATGGTCGAGCTTGGCAAGGTAACCTTCGGCAGCGGGTCGGGGATCAGGGCATCAACCGGCTCGCCGGCGGATCTGACCGTGGGTCTGAACGCTGAGCAGGTCGACGCGATACTGGGTGCTCCCGTCAAGGTGGACGGCGCGCAGCGTGAGTATGACGGCGGCGGCGAAACCGTTATCAAGGTTCTGTTCGACGAAAACGGTAAGCTGGTGATGGCTTCCAGACACTTCCCCGGCGGCGCGATCATGATCCTGGTTCAATAGTTCCCGAACGGAACAGCCGACCATCAACTCAGGAAATAACGGCGCCAGGCGGACGGTCAGGCTACCGAGTTCAGGATCTGTCTGATGTCGTCAAGCGTCAGAGGCGGTCTGCCGGCCAGAAGCCCGGTCATTCCGAACACGCGTATCGTGTCCTGGGCAAGCATGTCGACAGCGTCACGCGGGATGCCGGCGTCGGACAATCTCACGGGCATATCAAGTGAAGTGAAATACTCTTCGAGCCGATCGATCCCTTCGATCGCGGCCCGCATGTCGTCGGACGACGAAACGCACATCACGCGACGGGCAAACCCGGCCCACTTTCCCGGGCCGTATTTGCCGACGATGAACCTCATCCAGGCAGGACTGACGATCGACAGGCCGGCTCCGTGGGAAATGTCGTAATGCGCCGACAGGACGTGTTCGATACTGTGGCAGGGGAACGGCGCGTTCCATCCCACGTGAACCCAGCCGTTCAAGGCGACCGTCGAACACCACATCACCGTTTCGCGGGCGGCGAGACAGCTTCCATCCTCGACCACCGTCCTGCCGTGTTCGATGACGGTCGATATCAGGCCCTCGGCAAGCCTGTCCTGCAGCGGATTGCCGGGCAAAGCGTTGAAGTAGCCCTCGGTGACGTGAGTGATGATGTCGACCACGCCGGCGGCCGTGTGGTATCTGGGCACCGACAGGGTCAGTTCAGGGTCGATCAAGGCTATCGCCGGAAAAAGAACGGGGTAGATGGCAGCCGCCTTTTCCGACGTCTCCTCGTTCGTGATCACTGCGCTGCAGTTCATTTCGGAGCCGGTGGCCGCCAGTGTCGGCACCGTAATCACCGGTATTGACGAATCTGGCGCGCACACACCCCTGTGCGACACGCGACACATGGTCCATGGGTCTTCCCGCATCAGCGCGCCGGCAGCCATCACCTTTGACGCGTCCATCACGCTGCCACCGCCGATTGCGATGACGACATCCGCGCCAAAGGCCCTGATCTCGTCGATGCCCCTTCTGACCGTGGAGATCCTGGGATTCGGCTCGACGCCCTCGAACACCCGGTAGGACAAGCTTGAGCGATCAAGTGAATCCAGAGCACGCTTCAGGACGCCTGCCGATTTGACCGAACCGCGCCCGGTCACAACGAACGCCTTCGAACCGATCGGCGAAACCAGTTCGCCCAACTCCGACAACCTTCCGGGTCCGAATACCACCCTTACCGGATTACTGAATTCAAACTTCATTGTCCCCCCACTTTACCGGACCTGGCCGGCGAGCTTGAGATCACGTCGATGATCAGCGGCGCCGGGGCGGGAGGCGCGTCGCCGACAACGAACGCGCGCTCGAGCATGGCAACCGCTTCTGAAAGATGTGAGTCGTCGTTGTATTCGATGATGGCGATGTCATCCGATGGACCGACCATCTGACCCCTGTTGGCAAGAATCCGGATTCCGACCGCCGGATCTATGTCGTCCTCCTTGGTTCGACGGCCACCACCGATCACGAGCGACGCGATCCCGACACCGGCGCAGTCTATCGACGATATGTATCCCGGACGGGACGCCTTCACTCCCGCACGACGAGCGGCGGTCGGAAGAAGGTCGGGGTCTTCGACAACGGCAGGATTGCCTCCCTGTTCACGGACCATCCGGCTGAAACGCTCCAGTCCGGCGCCGGACGCGATGGCCTGCCTGATCATCGCCTGCCCTTCCTGCGTGGAAGAAGCGACACCTGCCAGACGCAGCATCTCGCCGCCGAACTCGACGGTCAGTGCCGTCGTGTCCGCCGGGCCGTGTCCGCGAAGGATGTCGATCGATTCTCGGATCTCAAGCGCGTTTCCGACGGTGTTGCCGAGCGGGGCATCCATGTCGGTCAGGAAAGCGGTCGTCTCGACGCCATTGCCACCACCGATGGCCACAAGAGTCCGGGCCAGTTCCATGGCGCGTTCGCGCGTCTTCATGAACGCCCCGCTGCCGACCTTGACGTCCAGAACCAGTCCGGAGATACCCTCGGCCAGCTTCTTGGACATGATTGACGCGGCGATCAGCGGGATCGACTCGACGGTTCCAGTCACGTCCCGAAGGGCGTACATCCGTTTGTCGGCCGGAACGACGTTCTCGGTCTGTCCGAGCATCGCCACTCCGTTGCGGCGCAGCGCGGCCCGGAACGCATCCGTGTCCAGGCCCGTGACGAACCCGGGAATGGACTCCAGCTTGTCCAGAGTTCCCCCGGTATGCCCGAGGCCGCGCCCGGAGATCATCGGGACATGAGCACCGCACGCCGCGACCAGGGGCGCCAGCGGGATCGATATCTTGTCACCGACTCCGCCAGTCGAATGCTTGTCGACCTTCGCACCGGGAATGTCCGCAAAATCCATCACGTCGCCGGAGTGCAGCATCGCCGAGGTCCACACGCTCAGTTCGGATGCGTCAAGACCCCGGAAGTAGACCGCCATGAGCAACGCGGCCATCTGGTAGTCGGGCACCAGATCCCTTGAATAGTCGGATATCAGCGTCCTGATCTCGTCAGGCGCCAGCCTGCCTCCGTCACGCTTGCGACGGATGATCTCGGCAATGAGCATCTTTGTACCTCCGGATCCTGAAAAAAGGGCCGGCCGGCAGGACTATCTGACCGGACGTGCCACCACGACGACGCGGCCTTCCTTGACCTTGATGGAGAATTCCACGTCGCTTACATCGGGGCTGGCTGTATGAATCTGACGCTGCTTGTCGATCGTCTGCCTGAACGCATCCTCGGTGATGCCCTCGGTCGGAAGACCGACCGACCTGCGCGCCTCGACAAATTCCGTGAAGAGCTGCCGGGTTCTATCCACGGAAGACGGAGCCCGGCCTGACGGCCCGTCGTCACCCTGAACGCCGGCCGCCGCCCCAGACTGATCGGATTCCTGACCGCCCTCGGCCGCTTCGCGAACCCGCCGCATTCTGGGAGTTTCGACCTCCTGAACTTCGCCCGCCGCATAACCCTTCTCGGCGCGAATCTTTGCGCGGGACGTCCTGCCCGTCTCAAGATCCCTCATGATTCGATCCCAGTACACCGCCATGGTGCGGTAGCGTGAAATGGCGGCCTGAAAGCGGAACTTGTAGTACGCCTTGGATTCGTCGTTCAGGATCGATGTCCTGATCCTGCGCTCGAGCTGATCGCGCAGGTTCAAGGGGGCCCGCTTTTCCATGCCGAGAAAGAACGCCTGATAGTGAACCCTGAGGCGCTCGGTCATGGCGGCGATGTCGACGAGTTCCTGCTCGAGATCCTTTTCCTTCGACATGATACCCCCGCGCTGCGGACACTGACGGGCTAGACGCCCCGCTTCAACGCCGACGCGACTTCATGCCTGCCGACCTGCGTCTGTTCGCCGGTCAGAAGGTCCTTCAGAGTCACGACGCCCTGGAGCACCTCGTCGCCACCAAGCAGAATCGCATACCTGGCGCCACGGCGCACGACATAAGCGAGTTGCTTCTTCAACTTCGATTCCGGTTCGGGCGCCGCCTCGCAGGAGACCCCGGCCGCCCTGAGTTCAGAAACCAGAGCCAGGGCGGAGGCGAGCGCTTCGTTGCCCAGAACACAAACCACCGCGTCGGATCCGGCGCCACCAACCGGCGCCTGACCAAGTTCGCAAAGCGCGGCAAAGAGTCGGTCCACGCCTATGCTGATGCCGACCGCCGGAACCTCGGGCATGCCGTAAGTCTCAAGCAGGCAGTCGTACCGGCCACCGGACATAACCGAACCGACCGAAGGCAAATCGAGAAGCGACGTCTCGTAAACGGTTCCCGTGTAATAGTCGAGTCCACGCGCGATCGAAAGGTCTATCTTGATGAAATCCGCAAATCCCATGTCCTTCAGTGCGGCGATGACGCCGGCCAGATGCGCGCGTCCGGCCGCGCCAGATTCGTCGTGCGGCTCGGGAAGCGAATCGGACGATATCGTATCCAGAAGGGCCGAGGCCGCGGCGCTTTCCAGCAGTCCCTGCTCGACCATCAACTCCACCACCGCGTCACGGCCGATCTTGTCCAGCTTGTCCAGGTTCCTGAGCACGTCGGCCTGTGCCGACGCAAGTTGCACACCGAAGCCCTGCAAAACGTCGTTCAGCACGCCGCGATGGCCAAGCCTGACCACGAACCGATCGAGCCCCAGCGACCGCAGACCCATGATTCCAGCCGCGATGCAGTCCGCGTCCGCCAGTGGCGAAGCGGTGCCGACGATGTCCGCGTCACACTGCATGAACTCGCGGAAACGCCCGTGAGCCGGCTTCTCGGCCCGCCAGACCGTCCCGACCTGATAGCGTCTAAACGGCTTCTGGATATCGCGATACTGCGCCATCACCCGCGCAAGCGGCACGGTCAGATCGTATCTGAGAGCGACCTCGCGACCGCCGTTATCCTGAAATTTGTACAGCAGCTTCTCGCCCTCATCGCCATATTTTCCAAGCAGGATGTCCGCATATTCGATGGCGGGGGTAGACAGTGGGGCAAACCCGCAGAGCTCGAAAGCCTTCGTGATGCCGTCAAGCATCACCTGCCGGGCGGACTGCTCATCGGGTAGAAAGTCTCGGAATCCCTTGAGCAGCCTCGGTTCGATCACAGATTTCACGAATGATGCCTCCAGACAGCAAACGCGGTATTTTATCATGTATGAATCGATTGGTCAGACCAGGAAGAGCCTGATGATGCGACCCGGCCCCATCAAGACGTTGCCGATGCTTGCGGCGGTGGTCACGGGGATGGCCTGCCTGTCGTGCGGGACAGTTTCCGAAGATCCGCCCGAACCTCCGGGAATCGTCGATTTCCAGATACTGTCCGACTCCTCAGGATGCTGCCCCGACCCGATCGCGCCCGCGCTCGGCGTCCTGGCCGCACTGACCCCGGGGCCTTCAAGCGCATCGCTGAAGGTCGCCTGTGGCTGCAGGTCGGTCGGCGACACGGCCGAACTGGGCGCCATAGTCGAGTTGAGGGCCAGGGATAAAGATGGCCGCATCGAGACGTTCGAGGCAATCGACCTGGTTACCGCCCCGGATTGCGGGGCCTCGGACGAGTCCTGGGGCCTGGCGGCATACCGCGCGATTCGACGCGCCGCGGACGTGTGGGCCGTGACCGGACTTCAGGAAACCGGGTTGTGTGCCCTTCTCGACGACCCGACGCGGCCGCGTGACGTGACCCTCAGGGCCCTTGAGGAGGCCGCTCTCAGAAAGTCATGTGTGGACCAGGTGGAGCGGCTGGCCCTGTCCGACGATGAACAAGTGGCCCTGAGATCCGTGGGTACTCTTGGACGAATCGGTTCCCGACAGTCCTTGAAACTCCTGGGATCACTGACGTTGTCGTCCGGCGCCGGGATGCCCTGGGCCGCCACGCACGCCATCTCCGACATAGGCGGCACTGACGCGGCGCGGGCACTTGAGATAGTCGCTCAGCAGGCAACCACCAGCGAACTGCGAATCGAGGCGGCCAGGCTCGCCGCCGGTATCCGGGATGCAGCAGGGCCGCGCTGAAAAGCAGCCGACAATGCCATCGACCTGGAGTATCCTTGAATGAACCGGGAACGTCGTCCCGGGCCGTCTGACAAACAAAAAAGGTGTTTTGAACGTGACCCCGGAAAAACGAATCAACATTGGTGATTTCAAGCATTTTCACTTCCTCGGAATCGGGGGAGTCGGCGTCAGCGCGGTGGCAAGGCATGTGCTTCACGCAGGCGTGATCGTGTCCGGGTCGGACGTCAGGGAATCCTGCCTGACCATGGAACTGCGCCAGGCTGGCGCCACGGTTTACATCGGCCACCACGAAAGCAACCTTGCGGGCGCTGACATAGTCGTGGTGTCGACGGCAATTCCCGAGACCAACCAGGAACTGCTGGCAGCCCGCAAGGCCGGCCTGCCCGTGGTGCACCGCTCGATGGTTCTGGACGCCCTGATGAGGCAACGGCGGTCGATTGGAGTGACCGGCACGAACGGCAAGGGTTCGGTATCGGCCATGACAACCTGGCTGCTCGAGTGCGCCGGGCGCACGCCTGCCTTCGCGATCGGTGCGCGGCTGCTGAACTTTGGCACGAACTCCCGACCAGCGGACAGCGACACGATCGTGTGCGAACTCGACGAATCGGACGGCTCGTTCACCAACACCAGTCCGGACGTCCTTGTGATCAACAACCTCGAGGCGGATCACCTGAACTACTACCGCAACATCGAAGGGCTTCTGTCCCTGTTCTCGGGATACCTGTCCGGGTCCGCTGCCCCACGGGAACTTCATGTCCTGGGCGATGACCCGAACATTGCCGAGGTACTTTCCCGCAGCGGGGCCAAGGCAACCACCTGGGGTTTCGGCGAGTGCTGCGACTGGCGGGTCAGCGACGTCGCCACGGCCGGAATGTCGACCGAATTCTCCCTGACAGGACCTTGTGGCGACTTGGGCAGGTTTTCGATGCCGGTGCCGGGCGAATACAACGCTCTCAACATGGCGGCAGCGATCAGCGTGGCCATGGGCGAGGGAATCGCCCCCGGGATACTCAAGGAAGCCGTTGCGACATACACGGGCATGGAAAACCGTTTCACGTGCGTTCCGGTCGGAAAGGCGCTGATAGTCAAGGACTACATCTCGCACCCGAGCGGCATCCGCGCTGTAATCCAGACCGCGCGCAAGTTCGGGCACGGCCGGGTCATCACCGTTTTCAAGCCTTACCGTTTCACCATGATTCACTACCTGGGCGACGAATACTCCGAGGCCTTCAAAGGCGCCGATCACACGTTCATCACCGAAATGTACACGGCCGGCGAGGTACCGATACCCGGAGTCGATACCGACTGGCTGGTTTCGAAGATCAGATCCGCCGGTTCGACGGTCTCCTACGTTCCGGCCATGAACGACCTTGTCCCGCGGATCCTTGACACGATGCGACCGGATGACACCGTGATCTTCTTCGGCGGCGACGATCTGTTCGCCATCGCGCTGGAACTCCAGCGCACGCTTTCGTAGGCCGGCCGTCGGCTGGCGGGGAGGGCCAATGCGCATTGAAGGACAACGGTTCTGTGTCATCGGCATGGGAAAAAGCGGCATAGCGGCCTCGAACCTGCTGGCCGGTCTGGGTGGGAATGTACTCATCTCGGACGGTCGCGACACATCCGACATCCGTGAATCGGTCGCGCGAAACCTGAACCGTCGCGTCGAAACCGTCTTCGGACGCGAAGTCGTCGAACCTGGCTCGATAGCGATTCTTTCCCCGGGCGTGGCGCCGGACTCCGCGGCATACAGGCTGGCGTGGCGGGTCGCGGACGAGGTGCTTGGCGAGGTGGAACTGTTTTTCCGGCTGTTTCCCGGACGAACCATCGCCGTCACCGGAACCGATGGGAAAAGCACCGTCACCACGCTGACCGCGCACCTGCTGACCTCGTGCGGGATCAGCGCGCATGCGGCCGGCAACCTGGGTAACGCGCTGTGCGGCCTGGTGGCGGGCCTGACCGACAAGGATGTGGTAGTGGCCGAGATAAGCTGCTTCCAGCTTCTGACCACTTCTCGGTTCAGACCGGATGTCGCTCTGGTCTCAAACCTGGCGCCGGATCACATCGATCACCACGGTTCCTATGACGCCTATATACGCGCCAAGGCACTGGTGGCCCGCAATCAGATGCATGGGGACGCCTTCGTCCGCAACATCGACGACCCGGTCCTGAAGACGTGGTTCGAGCCTTCAAACCGCTGGATCGAAGGAAACGGCCAGGTGATCCACGACGTGTCCCAGGAGGGGCCGGTGACCAGCGGAGCCTGTTTCAAGGATGATTCATTCTGGATCTCAAGTGGTTCCAACTCCATCGAGGTCTGCGCCAGAAAGGAACTGCATCTGCCCGGCCCGCACAACACGGAAAACGCGTTGATGGCGATCGCCGCCTGCATGGCGCTCAGGGACCGTCGAATCACGATTCCGGGCATCGTCAACGGCCTCCGGACGTATCGCGGCCTGCCCCACAGGATCGAATTCGTGCGGGATCTGGACGGAATCAGCTGGTACAACGACTCGAAGGCGACCAATCCTCACGCCGCCTGCGTCGGGATCAGGTCGTTTGCCGGACGCCCCCTGGTTCTGCTGGCTGGCGGCTACGAAAAGAACCTCGATCTCGCGGACATGGCCGCGGCGATCGCCGAGCGGTGCACATCCGTCATCCTTTTCGGCGCGTCCGCCGCCCGAATGAAGCGGGAATTTCCATCTTCGGTGCCGACGTCGGTTGTGCCCGACATGAAGGCCGCCGTCAGCCTGGCCCGCCAGACAGCGCCCGACAACGGCGTCGTCCTGTTGTCGCCGGGGGCGTCCTCGTTCGACCAGTTCCAGAGTTTCGAGGATCGCGGAGACCGATTCCGCGCCATGGTGATGGAACTGTAGGGGCGGTCAGCCTCCGCGCTTCGAGCGCCACCAGGCCAGCCTCTCGCCGATCGTCTTTTCATAGCCCGAATCACGCGGTTCGTAGAACACGCTGTCTTTCAGACGCTGGGGAAGGTATCCAGCGGCCACGAAAGCCTGATCGTAGTCGTGCGGATAGGCATAGCCCTGCCCATAGCCGTGTTCCGCCATGCCCTTGACCGGCGCGTTCCGGATGTGCATGGGAACCTCGAGAGATCCGGTCTCCTTGACCGCCTTTTTCGCGGCGTTGAGAGCCAGATAGGAACGATTCGATTTAGGGGCGCACGCAAGATAGGTGCATGCCTGCGCCATCGGAATCTCGGCCTCGGGCAGGCCGACAAACGTCAGGGCGTCCTTTGCCGCGAGCGCGATCTGCAGCGCCCGAGGATCCGCGTTCCCGACGTCCTCGGCGGCAAATATGATCATCCGTCGACAGATGAAACGTGGGTCCTCGCCACCTTCCAGCATCCTGACCATGTAATACATCGCGGCGTCCGGGTCGGAGCCGCGCAGCGACTTGATAAACGCCGATATGACGTTGTAGTGCTCCTCACTCGCCCTGTCATATCTGAGGCCGGGTCCGGAAACGACCGCCTCGACAACCGCCGCGTCCAACGCGTCGCGGCCCGTCCGCAGAGCGTGTGCGACCGACGCCTCAAGCAGGTTCAGCATCCGCCTTCCGTCGCCGTCTGCCGATCCGGCAAGCAGCCCGAGCACCTCGTCGGACACACGAACCGTGGTCTGGCCGAGGCCGCGCGCGCCATCCTTGAGGGACCGCTTCGCCAGATCCACCAGATCCTCGCGCGGCAACGGTTCGAGGCGCACAACGCGACATCTGGACAACAACGCGGGGTTCACCTCGAAATAGGGGTTCTCGGTGGTGGCCCCGATAAGCGTGATCGTTCCCGATTCCACATGCGGCAGAAACGCGTCCTGCTGCGCCTTGTTGAAACGGTGGATCTCGTCCACGAACAGAATCGTCTTGCGTCCGTCGCGCGATCGACGCGCGGTTGCGTCGGCCACGACCGATCGGATTTCCTTCACGCCGGACAGCACGGCCGAAAACGGAACGAACACCGAACTGGTCCGTTCCGCGATGATCCGCGCCAGCGACGTCTTGCCGCATCCAGGCGGACCCCAGAATACAAGCGACGGCAGGCTGTCGGCCGATATCGCCTCACGCAGGAACCCGTTTTCGCCAAGCACGTCTCTCTGACCGACGAAGTCCTCGAGTGACAGGGGGCGCATCCTGTCGGCAAGCGGCGCGTCCGGGCCCGAGGCCATGGCGGACGGCGCCACGAAGCCGTCATTTCGATTAACCGGGTCACCTTCCCCGGACGGATTTTCTTCAAACAAGTCCAACCTGGTGTCCTCTTGTGCTGCAGGCAAGGGCCGCCGGGAACGCGAATCCCCTTTACAACCCGCGTCTATTCTAATACAAATGGATTCCCGGTGGCCCCGGAGGCCGCGCCCTCCCAGCAACTCACCGGGAAGCGTCGGGTTAATTTTTAAGATAACTTAATCTTGTCCCGGAATTTTTGACGGGAAGGAGTACATCATGATGCGCATGTTGAATGACAAAGAGGCTTTGACATTCGACGATCTGCTGCTGGTTCCCAGGTACAGCCAGGTTCTTCCGAAGGACGCCTCGCTCGTGACCAGGCTGTCAAAACGGATCGAACTGAACATCCCCCTGGTCAGCGCCGCCATGGACACGGTGACCGAGTCGGGAACGGCAATCGCGCTGGCGCTGGAAGGCGGCATCGGCGTTATCCACAAGAATCTGTCGATCGAGGACCAGGCCCGCGAGGTCCGGAAGGTGAAGAAAGCCGAGTCGCGCATCATCGACGACCCGGTCACGGTTCCGCCGGACATGACCCTGGCCGAGGTTCGCCGCCTGATGGCGAAGAAGGGCTATTCCGGATTCCCGGTCATCGACGCCGAAGGTCGACTGATCGGCATGCTGACGAACCGCGACGTCCGATTCGAGACACAGATGACCAAGCTGGTGTCCGACGTGATGACCAGCAGCCCGGTGATCGGTCGAGCCGGCATCTCGTATGCCGAGGCACGCGCGATCCTTCACCGCGAAAAGATCGAAAAGCTCCCGCTGGTCGACGAGTCGGGCAAGCTGACCGGGCTGATCACCTTCCGTGACATCGAGAACGTCGGCAAGCATCCGAACGCTGCCAAGGATCACCGCGGTCGCCTGCTGTGCGCTGCGGCCCTCGGAGTCGGCCCGGATCGGCTGGATCGCGCGGCGGCACTGGTCGAGGCCGGCGTAGACCTTCTGGCCATCGACACGGCGCACGGCCATTCCGCCGGGGTTCTGAAGGCCGTCACCGAAATCAAGAAAGCATTCCCCGATGTCGACGTCAGCGCGGGAAACATCGCGACGGGCGAGGCGGTTCAGGCACTGGCGGACGCCGGCGCGGATGTGGTCAAGGTCGGAATCGGCCCCGGTTCAATCTGCACGACCAGGGTTGTGGCCGGGATTGGAGTCCCGCAGGCAACGGCGTTGTCCATGTGTGCCGAACAGGCGGCGAAGCTGGACATACCGATCATCGCTGACGGTGGCATCAAATACTCCGGCGACGTGGTCAAGGCGCTCGCGTGCGGCGCGTCGTCCGTCATGGTCGGCGGCATGCTGGCCGGCACCGAGGAGTGCCCCGGCGAAGTCGTGTACTTCCAGGGCCGCTCCTACAAGGTCTACCGCGGAATGGGAAGCCTGTCCGCGATGAAGGCCGGGTCCAGGGATCGCTACTTCCAGGATGACTACGAACCGGAAAAGCTGGTCCCGGAAGGCGTTGAAGGCAGAGTTCCTTACAAGGGTCCGCTTTCCAGGGTCGTGTACCAGCTTATGGGCGGACTGAAGGCGGGAATGGGCTACTGCGGCGCCAGGACAATCAAGGAACTGTGGGAAAACGCGATCTTTGTAAGAATCACCGATTCCGGGCTCAGGGAATCCCACGTGCACGATGTGCAGATCACCGAGGAACCGCCGAACTACAACACCCGGTAAGGGTCGCTTTTTCTGGCCCCTTTCAGACACGATCCCTCCGGAATGAATCCGCAACCCCTGAAAAAACAGTTCGTTAGAAAATAGGACATTGACCGTCCGGGTTTGCGGGGGTATGGTTGCCGAACGTTCGGATCGACGCAGATTTTGGTCCTTCACGAACCGGAGCAACCATGAAGATCACGCGTGCAACGGAATATGCCTGCAGGGCTTTGCGTTTTCTCAACACACGAATCGAGGATCGCAGCTACTCCATCCAGGAAATCGCAGAGGCCGAACAGGTCCCGGTACAGTTTCTGGCAAAGGTCATGCAGTCCCTGACGCAGGCCGGCATTGTCCGCTCGACTTGCGGGAAATGCGGCGGTTACAGGATTCGACGCCACGCGTCCGACATCACGCTGGCCGACGTGTTCGTGGCCGTCGAGGGACCAGTGGCCTTGAACCCCTGCCTGGATGCCGACACCCCCTGCTCACTTCGCCCCGAATGCCGGGTTCATGACGTCTGGCAGGAACTGCAGGACGCCATGCTGTCTGTCCTGAATCGATACACAGTCGAGGACGTCGCCCCTGCCCGGGATCAAGATTGACAAGGGAAATGTCTTAGCCATGAAACGCCTGATCGACAGACTGCGCTCGAGCGGCAGTGCAGCGGTCTTCACCGGGGCCGGCGTCTCCACTCTCTGCGGCATACCGGATTTCCGGGGGCCGCAGGGGCTCTACCGCCAGCCGGACGCGGAACGCATCTTCGACATCGACTGGTTCAGGCAGGACCCGGCCATCTACTATCGGGGCTGCCGCGAACTTGTCTACGGTCTGCGCGGCTACGAACCCGGACCGGTCCATCACGCGATAGTCCGTCTGGAACACGCGGGCGTCGTCAAAGGCGTCATCACCCAGAACATCGACATGCTTCACCAGAAGGCCGGATCAGGCAAGGTCTACGAGGTTCACGGGTCCGGCCTGATTCACCGGTGCTTCCACTGTGGACGAGTAAAGACGTTCGACGAGATCTGCGTGATGCTGGAGTCGGTCGAGGTGCCGCGCTGCGAGGCCTGCGGCGGTCCATTCAAGCCTGACATCACCTTCTTCGGCGAGGCCCTTCCGCAGGACGCCTTCAACGGCGCGGTCTCTCTGGCGCAGGCCGCGGATCTGATGCTGGTCCTCGGTTCGTCCCTGACGGTCCAGCCGGCCGCTTCCATCCCCGCCATCACCGTCCATTACGGCGGAGCCATGGTGATCATCAACGCCCAGCCCACGCCCTTCGACGCCATCGCCACCCTTCGTTACCCGGACCTTCAGGCCTTCGCGGACGCAGTGCTCGAGGCGTTCTGATCATTTGCCCCGGCACGACATAAGGTCCTGGCATCAAGCCGCTGCTTGCGGGATCAACCAGTTCGGTTAATGGAGACAATTTGCTTAACGTGAACTCGATGCATATACTCACAGGCAGGGCGAATCCTATGACGGCATGAACTGGATTTGCGGTTATGAATCGCGGGGTTCGGGATGTGTCGCGTTGCCAGTGAAATCCCATTTTGAGGAGAACACAATGAACCTGTTTAGAACAATAACCGGATTCAAGGCGATGTCGGTTCTGACCTTTGCCTGCATCGCGCTGGCGGGATGCGGGGGAATCTCCAATATCGAGGCGCTGGGCGATCTATCGAACATTGGGGATTGTGACCTGCCGGATGGATATTCCGCATATCTGCTGTCGGACATCGTGACCAACAGCACGTCTCGAGAGTGTCCCCTTGAAGGCGAGTACGTGATTGTCCGGGCTGTTCCACAAACATCGGCATCCTGTACTATGATGATTTGCGAAGAGCCGGGCGACCGGTGCTGCAACGGGTGCGATAGTGCAGGATTCTTCCTTCCAAGGACCAGCGGTTCGCTTCAGATCGGACTGGTCGGAACCGATGAATACCCCGTCGATTATGACGTGTCCGGCGCAACTTCGGGCGGCGCTCCATGCGGTGAATCCTGCGATGGACTTGAATGCGAGAAAGAACAGCTAATCTGGGGCAGGTATCACTGCATCAAACACACCATTGACGAGCATTTGTTTTACTACCCCGAGATTCAAGTGATGGGCGCTTGTTCCCTGTAAGGGAATTGCCCTCAATCCGAACCCTGAGGTATTCGTGTTCCTCGATCAGGCTGATCAGACTTGACATCCTGCGAATGAAAGATATTCTACTTGTTAGTAGTTTTCTACTCGGCGGTAGAAATGAACAAACATGAAGTAGAAGCGTTGGCAGCGGATCTGCTGGCCGGCGTGATTCCCGGTTTCCAGGCTGTCAGCGGTAATCAACCCATGGCCCGAAAGGCCGAACTGCTGGCCGACATCAACGGTCGGCGCGTGGTGATTGCAGTCAAGGCCGTCAGAACCAGTGTCGTGGAAGACGTGGTCGGAAGGCTGGCAATCGCTTCTCTTCAGGCCGGACATTCCGCCGGGGGCACTCAAAACACTTCGTTGGCCGTCGTCATCGTTCCTTCGGTGGGTCGCAAGACCGTAGCGGCGGCGCAATCCTTCATGTCTACATATATGCCAAGCGCCGCGTGGGCAGTTATGGATCGGGCGGGAAACGCCCGGGTATCCATCCCGGCTCTGGCTGTTGATATTGACAGATCTTTTGCCCGGGTGGAGAGGACCCAGGCAGGAAGAACCAGCATCAGTCTGTTTTCCGATCTGAACAGGTGGTTGCTGAAAATCCTGCTGCTGGTGGACGCCCCGGAGGATTTGTGGGGCGGGCCGCGTCAGACCGTTCTGTCGAATCCCGAACTGGTGCGCGTTGCCGGCGTTTCTCCTGAAATGGTGCGCCGTTTTGTGACCGCGTTTCAGGACAGGGACTTGTTGCGACAAACACCGGAAGGGCTGCGGCTCGTCCGCAGGTCGACATTGCTGGACTTGTGGCGTGCCGACGAAGCCCTGACCGCGCGTCAGGCGGTACCGGTCCGGCGGCTGATCGCGGGGACGGGTTCCGTCCCGGATCTGGTCAGTATTCCCGGTTTCGCGGATCTTACGGTGGTTGCCGGATTTGAGGCCTGCCGGCATCTTGGCCTGCTCCACACGTTCGCGCCACACCAAACCGAGGTTTACGTGAACATCCCAGTTTCCGAGGCCATGCGGCGATTCGGGCTGGAAGAGTGTTCACCTTCGGACGCCGACATCTGGCTAATCCCGACACGTCGCTCAAGGTCGATCCTGGGTGGCCGGTTGAGTGTTGAGGGCATACCGGTGGTCGACGCATTCCAGGCGTCGCTCGACGTCCTGAGACATCCCGGGCGCGGGCGCGAGCAGTCGGACTACATCATCCACGAAGTGCTCAAACTGGGGGACGACGACTGATGGTAGCAGAGCAGCACAACCCCGGTGACATCCTGCATGACCTGGGCAGGCTGATCAAGGCGCTGGGTGAATACAGGACCGTGGCCGTGCTGACGGGCGGTTTTGTACCGTTGATTTATCGAAGCATGCCCGGATTGGTATCCCCACCCACACCTCCGCTGTTAACGACGGATTTCGACTGGACTGTTCCGGCGCGTTTGGAACTGCTGGGTGGCAGATCGATTTCCGAACGTTTGAAAGACTCGGAATTCGTAGCCATTCCTTCACTCGGCACGGAACCGGCGGTCATTCGATTTCAGCCAAGCAGGTTCGGGACGGAACGGCTTGGACCGGTGTACGCGGAGTTTCTGGCCCCGCTTGTCGGCAGCGACGCTGACCGCAGAGGCGTGTCGAGAGACGTTGTGGTTGTCCAGCCAGGCCTGACCGCACAGGCACTACGATACCTGGACATTCTTCTTGTCGAGCCGATTCCCTTCGATGCCTGCACCATTCCCGAAATCGGCCTTGATGAAACCTCTGTCATTCTCCTGCCGAGCCCGGCCGGTTTCGTTCTGCAGAAGCTGCTGGCCTGGCCGTCGCGTGAGCCGGAAAAGCGGCCCAAGGACCTGGCCTATGTGTACGAAGTGGCCATCCTGACGCAGAAGCAATGGTCTTGCCTGGCAGAGGTCGTCAACAGGCTCCGGGATGGTTTTCCATCGACATGGTTCGATCGTGTCTCGAGCCTGATTCGACGCGAGTTCAGGTCGCACGATTCGAATGGACCGGTAGCCGTCGTCAGACAATACATGGATTTTCCTGGCCGCGCCCCAAGCACAAAAGCCGTCTGGCATACGGTCAATGACTTCGCTAAGAGCGTCGGAATGGTCTAGTCCGATTGTGCCGAACTATATCCATGAAGGGAATCAATACCGAATTGACTTGACCTACAAAGACCCGCCCGCCACGCAGGAACGCACGTAGTTCTCCTGGGCACGGGTTTCGATGGTGCCGGGACGCGCCTGCCTGACGGTCCGGATGGCGTCCTCGGGGGACATGCCGAACTCAACCAGCAGCCGCGCGGCGAAAAGGCCGGTACG
>JAGOFO010000144.1 GCA_017997155.1 Myxococcota bacterium | reverse complement strand
TTCCTGAACACCGGTTTCTGGATGGGCTTGCGCGGGGTCTCGAACAACGTGGAACGCCCCATCAGGATGCGGACCGATACCGTGGCGCCGGGAAACTGATCCGCGGGCGGATTGTCCACCCCGAGCACCGACACGAAACAGGACTCCTCGCGGGAATCGCGTTCGCGCGGTCTGGCATCGACCGGAATCGCGGACGTGCCGGCAAGACACGTCACACACATCCAGACGATCGCGGGAATCCTGTCACGAACCACGGACACCTCACAGCAGCCGCTGCTGCACGGGACGGGGACGCTCGTCCCCGACGGCCGTCAGCGACTCGACCGGAATCTTCCCCCGCAGAAACCTGGAAAGGCTCGGCTCTCCCGACCTGCCCCGTGCCGCCCAGGACAGGAAGAGCCGTCGCCTGGCGCGCGTCACGGCCACGAACAGCAGACGCCGCTCCTCATCTTCGTCCAAGTCGCGTCCCGATACCAGCGGAACCGTCCCGTCATTTAGACCCGCCACAAAAACATTATCGAATTCAAGACCTTTTGACGCATGCATGGTCAACAGACGAACCTTCTCGGGATTCAAGGCGAAGGCATCCACCTCGGATAGAAGGCGCAGGCGCGGCCCGGCATCGCCACAATTGATGTCTCCGGCAAGCGACAGGATGGCGGACAACTGTCTTGCAGGCGGGACAAGTCCGGCCACCGCGATCGCCGAACGCGCCAGGTCCGGGAACGGTCGTGCCGGATCCGCGGTCTTAAGCGCGGCCAGGATCGCCTGAACCCAGGCTTGATGCCACAGAGGCGCGTCCGAGGCCGTCTCGAACGGAATCCCGGCCTCGTCCAGCGCCCTGGCCACCGGAATCAGAGCATGATGCGTCCGCCCCAGAACCGCCACGTCTCCCAGACCGCAAAGGCCCTCATCGGTCGTAGCGTCCAGCATCCCGAATCCCCCGACCAGTTCCCGGATCGAACGAACGATCCATGAAGCCTCGTCGAAGGCGTTGCGTGCCGAACACAGCACGACAGGGGTCGGCTCGCCGCCCAACCCCGCCACCGACCTGAGCACCGCGCCGGACCCTGCGGCACGACCCGCCACGAACCGCGCCACTTCGACAACAGGCGGGGTCAATCGGTACGTGTCGCCAATCACATGCCTGACACAATCCGGATGGTCTGATTCGAATCGCTCAAAGACGGCCGGCACCGCCCCCCGGAACCCGTAGATGGACTGATCCGGATCACCGACACAGAAGACCGACGACGCGTATTCGCCAAGCAGCGCAACCAGTTGGTACTGGTCATCCGAGATGTCCTGGAACTCGTCGACGAGAATGTGTTTGACATCGGGCGGGGGGACCCTTCCCGTCCTGATCCCCTCCACCAGCGCGGGAACCAGGTCGTCGAGGGTCATTCTGTTGCCAGCCTGGCCTTCGCCCTGGCCGTCACGGTCCATTGCGGGCGCTCCGTCGATCAGCACGGGAGGGGGTTCTCCCGCGGCCTGGGCTGCCCTGGACAGTTCCTTCAGCGCGAAGGCATGAAACGTCGAAACGACCGGGCAGGAGTCATGCCCCAGTTCACCAGCCAGACGCTGGGCAGCCTCGCCGGCCGCCCTGTTGGTGAATGTCAGCACCAGCACCGCCCCGGGACTGGCACCGCCGCCAACAAGCCTCGCGGCCCGCTCGACCAGCGTCCTGGTTTTCCCGGTTCCCGGACCGGCCACAACCATGCAGTATCTGGCCGCGCATCCCGCGGCCTCGTCCTGGGCGCCCGACAGACCTGTCGCGGGCCTGTCCGGCTCTGTCGCGAACAGATCCGGCTCGACCGACTCCCTGATCACCCGCCCTCGAATACTGTCGACCGGGCGGGAGCCAGGTCCGAACATCATGCCCTGCCCCTGGAACGAAGCCGCCTCGCCAGGAAGAAAGAGACCTATCCGGCCAAACTCGCCATCGTAACCGGCCTCGCGAAACACGCGCCCCGACCTCATGCGCCTGACCGCCTCGGCCAGGGCGTACTCGCCCGCCGCCTCCATCGCAGAAGGATCGACCCGCGCCAGCACGTCGAGTTCGCTTCCGAATCTGGACACGACCGACTCGCGGTGTGCCTCTACCCGGTTCGATCCTGGACCGCACCCCTGGATCTCGGACAGAACCTCGGCCAGGGGGATCAGCTCCATCTGGCCCGGAAACGTGTCCGGAATCTCGTCGAGCGCCCGATCGGCCAGTTGTTCAACGCGTCCGAGCACGCCCGGTGTCAAACGCCCTCCACAGACCGGACAGCGCCCTCCGAGCCGGCCCGTTTCAACGGGATCGCACCTGAACGCGCATTTCCGATGACCGTCCAGGTGGTACTTGCCCTCCTCGGGATAAAACTCGACGGTTCCGACTACCCTGGTCGTGCCGGGCTCGCGGCGCAGGGCCGAGACCAGTCCGCCATACGACACATCCCCTTCAAGGATTGTGGCCTCGCGTCCCAGTTTGGAAGGCGAGTGAGCGTCCGAGGACGATACCAGCGTCATCCGGTCAAGCGCCGACCAGCGACGGTTCATGACGATATCGGAGGACAAGCCGGTTTCGACCGCGAAGATCTCGTCGCAAAGGTCCTCGAAACACTCCTGAAGCGAATCGAACCCCGACATCGCCCCGAAAACTGAAAAGTGAGGAGTCCAGATGTGCGCCGGAATCATGAACGAATCCGGACATATATCCTTTGCAAGACGCAGAATTGCAAGCGGTTCGAGGCCCAGGATGGGACGGCCGTCGGACGTGATGTTCCCAAGCCGTCCCAGCGCGGTCGAGAACGTCGTGGCCGATTCCAGCGAAGGCATGAAAACCAGGCTGTGAACCTTTCTGGTTCTACCGTTCTTTTTGAATATCGATGAAATTTCACCGCAGATAATGAACGCGACATCGCGGCGGGCGGCCAACGGGACCCTTGATCCAACCTCGTCCCGAACCGCGGACACAGGTTCCAGCAAACCGTCTCCGCGCTCAACCAGATGGTCCCTGATCTCCTTCATCCACGCCGGATGAGTGAAATCGCCGGTGCCGATCAGGGAGATTCCCTTGATCTGCGCCCACCGGTATATCGACGGAATGGTCAGTTCACTGCTGGTCGCTCGCGAATAGCGGGAATGGATGTGAAGGTCGGCGAATACGCTGCCAGGTTCCATTGTCATCTGAGCACCCGGAGTCGATGGAACCGGAAGAGATTCGACCTCAGGCGCGAACACGCCTGAAACCGAAAACCGCGCAGCAACACAGGAAGAGCAGACCGATCATTCCCAGGCCGGCACCGGCACGGGAACCGGCGCTGCAACCTGAGTCGTCGGGCTGCCATCCGGACAGATCCCTGCCCTGAATCGCGTCGACAAAGGCGCCGCCCTCGTCAGAGCCGCCGGTCGTGTCCCTGTCGATCACGTCTGCCTGGGCGCCGGTATCCTCGTCGATCTCGGGCTCAATCGGAGTGTCGTCCACAAGCTTGATGATGTCGGCGTTGTCGCCGGCCGCGAAGCACAGGTTGCGTCCGATACAGCGAATCGAGTACATCGCGTCGGCATGCTCGGTCGGGTCGGGAAGCATCGCCACCGGAGAGCCACCGTCGGAGATCCGGTAGATGACGCCCCAGGAGTCCTCTTCACCGTTCGGGGTCGAAGCGACAACGATCAGGTCGTCCTGGTCAAAAGCCCAGAAATCGTTTACCCACTTTACCGGCCCGAGTGTCCCGACCTCGGGGAACGTAATCTGGTCCCACGTGGTGCCGCCGTCGGCCGTCTTGTACAGGAAATAGCCATCGTTGGTCTCGCCGATCATGTAACCCACGGTCTCGTCGACAAACTGAATCTTGCGCGGGAACCAGGACTGGCCGGAAACAAGCGCCTCCCACTGCATATCGCGGGGATCCGGCAACTGAAGATCCTTCGACTTCAACACGGCGCCCTCGGGGTCGACAGTCCTGGTCACCTTGCCGGACATGCTGTCCGTCGTCTCGGTAACCTTGCCGTTGACCAGGTAGGCGGTGTCTGAGTCCAGGATGAAACCGGCCGCGATCGACATGTAGGAAGTGCCGTCGACCTTGGGAACGAACCAGCTCTTCGCGTTGCCGCCGCCGTTACGCGACATCAGAACGATCGTGTCCGTTCCGAAAAACATCGCCAGCTTGTCGCCGTACGCGGCGATCGTCGATGGCGTGGTCGGCCTTTTGAAGAAAGGATCGACGAACTTCGTCCAGGAGTCGCCTCCGTTCGTGCTGAGCATGAACGGATAGGACATGGCCATGGTCTGCGAATTCACGTCCATGGCGAGCATGTAACAACGATTCGGAAGGGTGCACTGCATGCTGCTGGGGAAGAACATGTCGCCGGTAGCCGGCGGAGTGAACTCGCCAAAGGTCCCGCCGGGATTCATTTTGTAGCCGGCGGGCAGGGAATTCTGCGGGTCGGCCGGATCGGGCTTGGTACCGAATGCGAAAAGATGCGTCTCGTCGGGCGCTTCCATCATCATGATGTACCCGCCGGGATTCTGAAAAACCAGTTCCCATTCGGCCGACGAGGCATGGAATGGAAGCGCCGCCAGAACGGCCAGAACCGCGAAACCAAGAACCTTACGCATCGAAAACCTCCGGAATACGAATCAAAAGAAAATACCGACGCCTACTCGCCGGTAAATCCGAGAATCTCGTCAAGATTGGGCTGAAGAACGATCTCGATTCGACGGTTCATCGCCCTGCCCTCCGGCACCTCGTTGTCGCCGACAGGCTGGTTCTCGCCGTATCCGGCGACCGAGATACGATCGGGCGGCATGCCCGACTCGATCATGAACAACACGACTTCAAGGGCACGATTGGCCGACAGACGCCAGTTCTTGTCCTCGCTGCCGACACTGTCGGTGTGTCCGGCGACCTGGAAGGAGCGCCCCTCGATACCGGCAAGCAGGGCCGTAAGCTCGGCCAGGGACGCCTTGCCCTCGGGCTTCAGTTTGTACTGGCCGGAATCGAACAGGAACGCCTCGCCGATCTCGACGATCATCCTTCCCTTGTCGACGCGCACGTTCAACTTGCCCTGGGCTGACAGGTCTTTCAAAAGATTCCTGAGCTGCTCCAGCTTCGCCTGACGCTCACGCGCCTGCTGTTCCAGCTTCTGCTGCTTTTCCAGAGCCTCCCTGAGCTCGGTCGACAGGGTACCCTGTTTCTGTGCCAGCGCGTTTTTTTCCTGGAGCAGCAGTGACTTCTCCTGGCGAACCCTCTCCAGTTCGCCGTTCAGCTTGTCACGCTGGCCGACAAGGTCGGACTTCTGTCGCTCAAGCCCCGATATCTGGTCGCGGAGCGCGGCCGTGTCGCGCAGGTAGACTTCCTTCTTCACGCCGCATCCGCCCAGCATCACCGCGATCATCACGACACCTGCCAGTGCCGAATACCTCATCATCTGGACCTCCCTCGATAAACCGCCATTGATATTAGCAGAGACAGAAAGAACACCGGAGACAGAATCGCCGATACGATCCCCGCGACGTGACCGAAAGGACGCGAAGAATCGACAAACACCGCCGAAATCACAAAAAACGCCAGTGCAAGACTCGCGAAAAGCACCCGGTTTACAAGGATGTACCTGTCGCGGCGGGCCTGTTTCTCGTCGGCAGCCCTTACGACAAGGGTATGTTCGCCCATCCTCATCCGGCGAAGGATCCGCCGGACGTCATAAGGGGCATCCTTGAGCAGCGTGAGGCCATCGGCCACGACCTTGGTCATGGACCGCCCCTGCTT
>JAGOFO010000143.1 GCA_017997155.1 Myxococcota bacterium | reverse complement strand
GAAAACCCGGCGACCGAGATGAGCACGATCAAGGTCGACGAGCCGAGCCAGTCCGACGAAGTCCTGCTTTCGCTTAAACTTGGGAAGAAGGTCAGCCGGTGCCGGATGATCATCACTGTGGACGGAGTCGATTACACGACCGGCTTCGACTCGGCCACGCTTTCTTTCAAGTCGCTGAAGATGCCGGCAGTCAAGGGTTCGGAACTGGCCGACATCGTGGACGAAAAAACGGAACTGACCAATGCGGTCGAGGACGCGCTGCATACTCTCTTCGTCCACTTCGTGCGACTTCGTCTCGATTCCGACACCTGGGATCGCGAAGCGGGCGAGATTGCCGACTGGATAATGACCCAGGATGTCCTGGGCTGAGGGCCTGAATGAGGATTCGCAGGAACAGGATCAGGGCGGCCGAATTAAGGGATCTGGAATGGATCGGCGAGCCTTTGTCGCTGGAGTCCCTCCAGGGGCGTGTCGTCCTGCTCCACTTCTGGGATTACACTTATGTAAGCTCGGTCAAGAGTTTCGTTTACCTGACCATGTGGCATGGCCGGTACGCGGACAAGGGGCTCCAGATCATCGCAGTCCACGCTCCACAGTTTGAGTTCGGCAGAAACATGGACAACCTGCGCCGGGCGGTGGACTACCTTGGTGTCCCCTTCCCCGTCGCCAACGACGTCAGGATGACGAACTGGGACGCTTACGCCAACCGTTTCTGGCCAGCGATGTTCCTGATCGACCGCGAGGGATATCTATCCGCCTACAACGTCGGCGAGGGCGGCTATTTCGAAGTCGAGACCACCATCCAGGAACTGCTGAAGGAAGGACACCCGCGCCTGGTGATGCCCCGGGAGATGCTTGCGCAACCCGAGGACAAGACCGTTCAGCATCGCCCCATCAGCCCCTCGCTGTATTTCAGTTACATCAGGGCGCGCATCGGAAACGACTGCGGTTTCAAACCGAACGAGATCTCGGATTACGAGATTCCAGCATCGACCAGGCGGGATATCCAGTACGTGGAAGGCCGTTTTCTGTGCAGGCCGGACAGCATGGAATTCGCAGGTGGCCGTGACGGGCGGGTCATCGTCGACTACGACGCCGGGGACGTGTTCCTGGTTGCCACACCACCGGCAGACGGACAGCCGGGCACCATCGTCATCAACCAGGACGGGGAAACCGTCGAAGTCGACGCTGGAGACGCCATGACGCATTTGGACGGACAGTCGCGCGTGATCATCGAGCGACCGGACGTCTACCACATCATCCACAATCACACATGCTCGCGGCACCGTCTGGAACTTGTCATCAAGACACCTGGCGTTGCCCTTTACTGTATCGACTTCATGCGGTGTGACTGACTTGACGAAGCGTCGTCGGTCCTGACGTGACAACTGTCGAACCGACAAATCTATCGCCGGGCGCGCTCCAGCCTGATCCACGTCTCCAGTGCGTACCTGGCGATCTGACCAGCCTTCAGAGCGCCACCGCCACGATGTCCAACATGGGCGGCGAAGGCGATCTCCGGAGCGTCGGCAGGATAAAAACCAACCACCCAGTTATTCCAGATTCCGGTACCGTCACGTGATGTCAGCGAGCCGGTCTTGATCGCGGGAATGTGTCCCGAAAGCGTTCTCAACCCTGCCAGATGACGCGTCCCTGTACCCTGTTCCACGACCCGGGTCATCATCCTGCCGATCTCCAGGGCCGTGGACCGGCTGATGACCTCCATCGACATGCCACCACCCGAGCCACCGACCGAAACCTCGGAAGGCCACTTGCCGTCGTTCGCAATGATCGCCGCTATGACCGCGCCATGAAGGGGCGACATGAGCGATCCGGAAAACCCGGCCGCCATCCTTGCCAGCGACAGCCGCCCTTCCGGTCTTAAGATCTTTGATGTCGAACTCTTTGCCCCAACCTGAATCGTCTTTCCAAATCCGAAACGCCTGGCCATGTCGACGAGCGAGTCCGCCGTCAGATACTTTACCGCCAGTTTCCCGAAGACCGCATTGGTCGATGCCGCGAACGCCTGCGTCAGCGTCTTGCATGACCGCTCGTTCCGCCGATCCACCAGGTTTGAGCTGCTCAGCCCATGGGTGCCACCTGTGTAACAGACCCGCACCGAAGGCTCGACATGGCCACCCTGCAGCAAAGCCGCAGTCGACACGATCTTGAAAACGGACGCCGCCGGGAACCCGGTGTACACCCCAGGCGACTTAACCCTGGCGCCTTTGCTCGAATACTCCGAGTAGCTCAGCAGGGCACCGGTCCTTGCGTCGATCGCGACGAATGAGCCATACAAAAGCGTGTTGGAGGCGAAGAACCTGTCCATGTGCGACGACAGGTTCTCACCTGCAGAACGTGAGCTGTCGTCCTTAAACTCCGGTTTGACCGGACCGCGGGGACGTCGTTTTCGAGAGTTCTTCCGCGACGCCTTCTTTCTGGTCTGGGCGTGAGCAGTCAACGATCCGACAGACGACACCACGCCACCAGGGACCTCGACAGGCATCACGAACGCAAGGGCGACGGCGACCGTAAGGGCCATTCTGAACAAGGTAAATCTGACTGGAATCATCGGTTCCTTCCGCCCTGACGCGTCGGGCAGTCACGCGATCCTAGGGGATGACGGTCACGGTGATCGTCGCCATGGGATCCCAAGGTTCCGTCGAGTACGGCGGACCAACAGCGCCCCAGGCCCAGGACACCCCGTCATCAACCGAGAAACGGTAGGCCAGGGCATACACGCCGGTCGCGGGTATGCTGAGGGTGCGCCTGAACTGGTATTCGTCGACGCAATCGACACAGGTGGAGTCATAGGCGGCGGAAAGCCACGTCCAGCCGTGATCGGTGGACGGGTCGGCAAGCTCCGGCCCGTACCCGAGCTCTGCCACGATCAGCGACGGAAGGATCATTCCGGAACCGGTACCGATCGCAGCGCCCTTGACACGTCCCTTGATGAACACGGTTGACTGGTTCACGCGAACCGACAAATCGTCGGTCGGCGAGGAAATGATCGCCATCAAATCCGTCGCGGTGCCCTGGAAACTGATCGCGTCCGACAACTCCGCGGAGACCAGACCGTCCGACACGAGCACGTCAAAAAGACCAGGCTCGGATACGGAGGGAAGCATCACGGAAATGGATGTGTCACTTTCGACGCTGAACACGGCTGACTCTGACACTCCCGACGGCCCCCGGAAGGCGACCGCGGTGACGGTCACCGACTGAAAGCCGACTCCGCTGATGGTCGCGACCCACGAATCGACCGACGCGGCCTGCGGAACCACGACCGGACTGATCGATGTCACATCAAGTCGACACTGCGGATCGATACCGTCCGTCAAACCGTCGCAATCGTTGTCAACCAGGTCGCGGCAACCGAAGCTGTCGGCCGGGCCTTCCCTGACATCTGGATCTGGTTCGTGAACGCATGTGTCCGCTTCCTCGTCGCAGGAATCGAATGTGCACAGCGACCCGGTTCCGCTGTCCGAACAGTCCCTGGGAAGCGAATTTCCACAGACCATCGACAAACAGGTTTCTCCCACCGTGCAAAAAAGCCCGTCCTCGCAGGCCCCACCGTCCTGGATATCGACGATGTCGCAGCGCCCGTTAACGGTATCGCAGACCCTGGTCTGGCAGAGTCCGATAGTCAGTTCAGGGTGGAACCCGGCGCAGTGCGAGTCCTGTGTACACATCACAATGCCGCTGTTCGGACCACGCGGAGTTCCGGTCAGCATCGTCTGGAAGGGGTCCCCGTCGAAGCCCTCGGACACCCACGCGCTCTGCCACGCCGCATCCGTCGAGCCTGAATCAAATCCTTCGCGCCGTTCCATAGATTGATACGGCTCGTTGAAAGGAACGCTGCCGATCATTCCGAAGGAGGCGGAAAAATACGCGCTGTCGATGATAATGCCCCTGTCGTCGATCAGGTTGTATGTTCTAGGTCCGACATTGGCAAGACGCAGTGTTCTGGATGAGGACGAAGAAGACTGGGCCACCATGTCCGGCTCAACATCGATTGCCGATGTCGCACGGTCGAACTGAGAGATCAGATAGTAGCCGCCGCCATCGATGATGTCGTTGTTAACCACTCGATCGGGCGAATCGAAGATGAAATCCTGACCAGATGGATAGCCGACCCCCGATATCTTCCAACCAGATAGACGCACAGGCGCGACGCCGAGGTTCCTCAACTCGATCCACTCGTCGTTCGCATCAGCCGCCGTTCCTGGCCACATCATCTCGTTGATTATCACGTCGCCTGGCTCGGCGTTCCCGTAGACCGTCAGATCCGGCGCCTGTTCCGCCACATAACCGTTCGCCGACCCGTCGAGGTCGCACAAGACCCAGTGAACTCCGCCATCCGTCGAAAGCCTGGCGGCAACGTCAAAATAGCCACCACGCTCAGCGACCGGGAAGACCGACCATGAAGTCCGTGTCGCGGCGCCGAGCGCCTCCTGACCGGTTACTCCGGCGTCGGTCCAGATCCAGCCTGCCGTGATCGAGGGGTTGGATCCGCGCGGTCCGTATCCGAAGCTGAACATCACCATTTCCGATGGTGTGGTTGTCGGGACAATCGACTCACCGGTCATGACCACAATCGAGGCCCCGACGTCCCGCTCGAGAGCCGAATCCGGGAACTGAAGCGTGCACTCGCCACCCGGGATGGGCGCCGACGCAGTGTACGTGAATCCGTTGACCATGGTGTACGAGGCCAGGCCCGAGCTGACGACTACGCTGACCGGCCCGGGCGTCTGTCCGGCAGGCGATACCACCGTCATGGACAGGGAGGACTGTTCAACGATCTGTGCCTGCCTGGTTCCAAAAAGCACCGTGGCGACTTCGTCCAGTTCATTTCCGGTCAGAACGACCACATCGCCGCCGGCCATGACGCCGTCATTGGGCTCGACGCGATCGAGACCGAGCAGGCATTCGGGGTCCGAGATGTCGGTTTCTCCATCGCAGTCGTTGTCGACGCCGTCCTGGCAGGAAAGTGCTCCGCGCGGGCCCTCGACCGCGGTCTCGATCCAATCGTTGAAGCACTCGTCGTAGAAGTCCAGACAGCGGTCCCTGGTACAGACGTTCCCGTCGTCACAGGTCGGAGGAGTACCGGCCTGGCACCCGAGAACCGGGTCACACAGTTCGACTCCGTCGCAGAACACGTCGTTGTCACAATCCAGCACGTTCAGATGACCGCACGCGCCGTCGATGCAGGTGTCATCCAGGGTGCAGACGCTGCCGTCATCACATGGCGACGAATTGTTGGTTCGGACGCAGCCGAATTCCTCGACGCAGACGTCGTCGGTGCACTCGTTTTCATCGTCGCAGTTTCTGGTCACGAACGGTGCGCACATGCCTTCCTGACATGTTGCCTGCAACACACAGATGCTGACATACGTGCAGGACTGACCCTCGCTTGCCGGCAGCATCGCGCACTCACCTGATGCCGGCTCACACTGGTTCTTCAAGCACTGGGTGTCCTGATTGGTAGGACATGTGATGATCGTCAGGGGGTCAAGGTCGCAAGAATACGGAAATACGGATTTATTGCAGTACAGCGTGCCGTTGCAAAGATTTCCATCCTCCATCACGGCGCAGCCATCATCATCGATACAGTCGCATGCGAGGCGGCCAGGAAGACACGTTCCATTCTCGCAGTAATCGTCGCGCGTGCAGTTTTCACCGTCCTCGCAAGCGGCGCCGTCCGCCGGCACCACCTCGCACCTTCCGCCGGGGATCCCGGTGTTACAGACACATGCCT
>JAGOFO010000142.1 GCA_017997155.1 Myxococcota bacterium | reverse complement strand
GTTCGCAGTCGGCCGGGGTCAGGGCGTTGTACATCGGCAGTTCGATAGCGGTCCGGACCAGTTCGGCGGCGCCGGGACATGAACCGTCCGTGTCGCAGCGCTGCAGCACCTCGGGACCGATTCCGCAGTCGATCCCCATGTCGCGCAGACGTCGACCGACCTTTTCCGCTTCCGGGTGGGTGGTCACATACATGTAGTAACCGTGTGGGCGCTGAGCCGGGTCCAGCGGACGGCTGAAGGCTGCTGGCAGTTTTCGGTCGTACACCGACGCAAGCCCGCGCTTGTGGTCTATCGCGGCTTCAAGGCCGTCCAGTTGAGACAACACAAGGGCAGACTGCAGGTCGGACAAAGCGGTGTCGCCGGAGCGCCCGCGCGCGTGAAAAAGCCGATAAAGCGAGACAAGGGCCCTGGCGGGGTGCCGCGCGTACAACGCCGGAGCGGCCAGCGAGAAGATTGGACGCCTGAGCGCGGCCCACTCTGATGAAGTCATCAACAGTTTCATCAGGTCACGCGAAAGGCCGTTCGACCTGGCCGGATGCGCGGCTGTCAGGGCGGTCTCGGTCGCCGCGTTGTTCGTTACGATCATCCCGCCGCCCAGGCCGTTGAGCGGTTTTCTGGTCTCGAAGGACAGAAAACCGGCCAGTCCGAAGGACCCGACAGGTCTGCCGCAGCATGGCGTACAAGGGGTGTGAGCACAATCTTCGATGATCTTCAGACCGCTCCTGGCCGCCAGCCTGCAAATGCTTTTCATGTCGGCTGGAAGCCCGAAGTAGTGCGTCACCAGCAGCAGACCGGGTTCGACGCACTGACGCTCGACGATCGCCGGGGTCAGGCACAGCGATGCAGGATCCACGTCCACGAACCTGACCTCGAAGCCCTCCTCCTCAAAGATGCGCACAACGGCCGCGATCGTCCAGGCCGGAACCCAGGCCCTGGGCGTGACACGCCCCTTGACCGCGCGCAGGATGCCCCGAAGACCATCGCGTCCGGATCCGGTCGAATACGCGCCCGCATAGCCGAAACGTCTGCGAAATTCCGCTGTCAGATGCCTCTCTGAACCGTCGATACCGTTCCAGGACGCGACCGTGGCGATCACGGAATCAAAGGCGGTGACGTCGCGTCGAGGAATTCTGCAAAGCCTTTCGCTCACGAAATCTCTGACCATCACTTCCCCCGCGCGTCCCTGAAAGCCGCCATCGCACAAAGATCGGCGCGCGCCGCGGACAGGCATCCGCCACACTCGAAAGGCCAGCCGATCCGCCTCATGGCGTACCTGATGCCGTCCCTGGCGTCGAGGTTCGACAGCATGGACAGACCGGAGCCGGCCGTATCGCATGCCTCTGTCCGGGCACACGGATCGTTGTCCAACCCGCATACCCCGACCGACCCGCCGGCGCCCACTCTGACGAAAAACCGACCGCCAGGACACCTGATGGAAAGCGGCCGGCCGGAGAAGGAGTCCGAGAGCAGCCTCATTCCAGCGTCGGAATTCCGGACACGCAATCCGCGGGCGCGAGTCGCCGCGATCTTCGTGAACGCTTCGTCGACCGCCTGCGGCGAAGGCCTGTCCATCACGACGGCCCGGTGGCTGCGCAACATCGATCCGTATTGAGGCTGGAACATGACCTCCAGATCCAGGTCTCCGGCGAGCTGAAGGAACGCGTCGAGATCGGCGATCGCGGGTTCGGACAGAACTGTCGTGACGTTCACCGGAACGCCGCCGTGCCTGGCCGTGCGGATGGCGGAAACGGCGGCGGCGTAAGCGCCACGGCCGCGAATACGATCGTTCGTCTCCTCGACGCCGTCCAGGCTGACCGTGATACTGGAAAGATATGCCAGGATTGAGCGGCGCCGCTCAAGAAGGCGTCCGTTCGTGTTCAGACCGACAGCCATTCCGTGACCACGCGCCCTGCATGCGAGCGCCTCGACATCCGTTCGAAGCAGCGGCTCGCCGCCGGTGAGACTGACAGCGACACAACCGGAAGCGGCCAGATCATCGATGATCGCGTTGAACTCGGCGGTACTCAATTCACGCCCCGCAACGCCCGCGGCGTCGCGGGAACCGCAGAACAGGCAGGAACCGTTGCACTTCAGGGTCAACTCAAGACTGGCGAACAACGGCACCGGGCCACCGAAGGCCAACGCGCGTGCCGCCCTTGCGACGGCCGCGAAGCCGATATCCGCGATATTCAACCGTTACCCCGACTAATCCTGACAGACATTCCCATCATTGCAGTAAGATAGCTGTCGGGACACCGGGGGGCAAGGCCTGTTCCTCGCCGGAAGGACAAGAGGCAGTGTTTTGAAGGTCGCTTTCGTCTACGCGCCATATCATCACCAGCCTTTCCAGGAAAACCTGAGGGTAGTCGACGACGACTTCGGAAGGTTGCCGCCGCTGAGTCTGCTGTACGCGGCCGGTATCGCGGAACATGCCGGCCACGAAGTGATCGTGATCGACGCCAAGACAGGAGACCTCACCCTCGACGAGGTAATCCGCAGACTCGAGGATTTCGGTCCGGACGCTCTGGCGTTCACCCTGTCGACTTACGCCTTCCATTCCACAGTCGAATGGATGGCCGCCCTGCGTGATAGATTCGGTGTTCCGACGATCGCGGGCGGGATCAATCCCAGACTTTATCCGGAAGAAACACTGGCGAACCCGGCCATCGACTACTGTGTGCTTCACTTTGCCACGCGTGGCCTGCCGGCCCTGCTCAAGGCGCTTGAAGAAGGACGTGATCCGGCCGGCCTGCCCGAGATCGTGGCGCCCGGTCACGATGGTCTCCCCGTTATCGGCCCGATCGACACGTCCTTCAACCCCTACGACGAGATGCCACCCCCGCCCCGGCACCTGATAGACAACTCGATGTACCATTCGTTCATCTCGCAGCGCAGCAACTTCACGGTGGCGGTGACCTCGACCGGCTGCCCGTTCAAATGCACCTTCTGCGCCATCGCCCCGCTTCCACTGTACAAAAACAGTGTCGAGCGCGTCCTCGAAGAGGTTCGCGACTGTGTGCAGCGGTTCGACATCCACGAGATCGACTTCTTCGACGCCGACTTTTTCGCGGACTACCGACGGGCGCTCGAGATCTGCAACGGAATCAGCGAGATGAAACTGGATCTCGAATGGTCCTGTCGCACGCGTGTCGACATCATCGGGCCCGAAATGCTGGACGCCGCCGTAAAATCCGGGTGCCGTCAGATGTATCTGGGGATCGAGACTCCGGATCAGAAAGCCCAGGAGCTGATGCGTAAGCGCGTTCACGTTGACCGCGTCAGGGGCGCTCTCGAATTGATGAAGAAGAAAGGGGTTCGCCCGCTCGGGTTCTTCATGCTCGGCGTGCCGGGCGAAACCGTGCTCAGCGCGACACAGACGATCAGATATGCGATGGATCTGCCACTCGATTACGCGCAATTCTCGCGCATGATCCCGAAACCGGGTTCCGGCCTTCACCAGGAACTTGTGAACGTGGTCGGCGACGACCCGTGGCGCAGACATATCCTTGGCGAGATCAATCTCGAACGCCTTCCGAACATCTGGTCCAGAATCGACGAAAAGATGGTCGAATCCCTCACCAAGCTGGCGTATGTCGCCTTCTACTACAGGCCGTGGTACATAGTCAGGGCACTGCGACGAATGCGGAGCGGTCCGGAACTGATGCGCAGCGCCCGAACCGCTCTGAGGATGCTGGCCGATCTCGGCCACTTTGACGAGAAATCCCGGAAGTAGCTCGTCTTTCCGGGTCGTCAAGGGTCTTACGGAATGAACACCCCTTCCATTGTCTCGAACCTGGCGTGCCCCGACTACCAGGCGTGCGCCACACCCATTTGACGTACCCTTGAACTCACCGGACTGATTGAGTGCCTCATGACAGAGGTTATCCGAACCGGGCCGCAAACGGAATCTATTCGGCGACCAGCGCCAGGCGATCGTCCAGCCAGGTCTTGAGCGCGGCCACCGCCGCGTCATGTTCGGCCACCGTGTACGGTTTTCGCTGATCCGAGGCTGCATACGGCGCGATCGTGGTCGCCACCGAATCAATCATCGCTGCCAGACCGATCGACGACGCCAGGGAGGGGAGCGCGTCAAGATGACTGTCGTACATTGCCCTGCACTCGGCCACGTCCATGCAGTTCGAGCAGAAGATCGACGTGCACTGACCAAAAACCGGAACGTCGATGAAGGTTCTGTCGGTGCCCCACGGCATCATCGTGAACAGACCGTTGTCGTCGCAGTGAAGGAAGTAATTGTTCGCGGCCAGCGAGTATCCGTCCGAGTGGCCGATGAAGTGTTCGATCGCCCACATCGCCGTGATACTGTCCATGTCCGCCATGGCCTGAACACCTGCCAGCCATCCGGTGCCCTGCGAAGCGACCTTCGTCATCAGGGTCTCCAGGTCGGTCGTGTCCAGTTCGTCGCCATCCTCGATGTCGAACTGGGCGATCTGGCCGGCGTACAGATCCGCGCTACCCTCGTAAAGATGCTGTGTGGACGCGAAGTTCTGCGTGGTGAACTGTTCATCGTAGGTTTCGATCACGACATACAGGCCGTAGGACTCGCCGTTGACCTTCACTTCGGCGTACCCGGTACGGGGCGCTGAAATCCCGGCGGCCCGGAAAATGGCATAAGCGAGAGTCTCGTGCATCATGGTGCGGTCGTCGACCATGTTGTTGAGCGTGAAGTTCATCAGACCGGCGACCCGATCGTCATCGGCCCAGCCGTCGGCCCTGAGTTTGAACGACGACTTGCCGGACAGCGGCTGGAACGAGAATCCGCTCTTCAGCCTGACCCCGACCGTTTCGGCCGGCAGCGCCTGTCCATCAACGGTAACCGCAACGGTACCTGCGACGTACTCATATGGATCGGCATTGAGCGCGGTAATCGCGTCCTGGGACAGCGTGATCTCGAAAAGACCGACCTTGTTCGGATCGAACATCCCCGCGGGCGTGTCTGGTGTCGCCAGGTTCGCGCTGCCCTGGGTCGGCAGCGTGTGCATCCATTCACCGGTCTTATCCGGGCTTCGGCCAAGAGTATAGCCGTCCGGCACGCCACCCAGATCCGCCTGGTCGATCAGAGTCTTGTCCGAATCGAGCAGGTAGATGGACTCACCGTCGCACTTTATCCCGAACGAGAAGCCCGGACGGCCGGAGCCCTCGGTCTTGACCACCAGCCTTCCGCCCGCCACTATCGCCGTCCCTGCCGGGAACTGGTAGAAATGACTGGATTTATCCAGCGCATCGGTGACATACCAGCCGCCTGTGTCGACGACCACGTCACCACGGTTGGCGATCTCGATCCAATCCGTGCCGTGGCAGTCGATCTCGTTGAGCACGATCAGGCTGCCCGGATCGATCGGCCCCGGTCCGCCGCATCCCGTCAGCACAAGCGCGAACACACACAGACAGGTAAGCCACGCCCTCATTCAAACAACCTCCCGAATAGACCGAACCTCGAGGTTCTTGTCGCCGGTTTCAGGTATCCCATCCAGTGATCGACAGCCTGGCAATACTTCGAGAATCCGCGCCGCGACAGATCGAACTTACGGATCATCGAAACCACCCACAGCGGCACGTTGGTCTCGGTCTTTATCTCGACCAGGACCGGTGACTCGTCGTCCGGATGAACCGCGGTAACCACGTCATCGTAGAAGGTGTAGGGACGGCCATGCAGAAGCTGACCCGAGCCTGAAGCCATGCAGTACGACAGCCCGCGGTCGAACGTGACCCTGCCGTACTCGCTGACATCGCTGACATAAGG
>JAGOFO010000141.1 GCA_017997155.1 Myxococcota bacterium | reverse complement strand
CGAACCGGCCCGATGTTGTGCAGGGCGTCCCTGACCGCCATCGCGCCCGCCTCGATCAGGCGTTCGAGCGCGCCCGGGCGGAACCTTCCCAGGAAGGCGCGTCCCAGAAGCGGCCGCCAGAATCCACCCGACGCCGAGTGCGTGTGCGTGGCCGAGCAGACGACGTCCAGGCCAGTGTCCGCCAGTTCCTTTCGCAGGCCCTGGTACAGTTCCTCGGTGGTGATGACAAGGTCATAGACGACCAGGGCCACATCCGGGCCGCCGGCCTGACGCAGCACCACGGCGCGCGCGAACAGCGGGTCCCTGACGCGAGCGGACATTCGATCACGAAGATGCGTGTATCCGGCAAGGGGAACCGGCTCGACCGGGGTGAACTCACACCTGCCCCACCCCGCCTGAAGCGTGGACGCATCCTGACGCGAGGCCACGTCACCCGAACCAGACCATGCCGAACCACCGTCTGACATCATCGAATTCCTCCGGGGCGGCCCGCCCGCCCGAACGACCACGAAAGCATAACATCATTTCCGTGAACGCCCGAACGGATCAATGCGGGCGCGCCCGAGCGCCTTGCCAAGCTCCCGTAAAGCTGTTAGATTACCCCGCCTGTTTCTGTGGCACACGACGTCCGAACAAGGAGTGGCTGGATGAAAATCGAACATGAAGACCTCGGCGGGCTTAAACACCGCTTATCCATTACAGTCGACAGGGATGCCCTGGACAAGGAACGGCGCAAGCTGGCCCGTCGGTACGCAACCCAGGTCCGCATCCCCGGTTTCAGGCCGGGTCACGCCCCGCTCGACCTGGTGCTGAAGTCGCTGGGCCCGAAGCTGGAATACGAGATCCGCGAAAACCTGATCTCCGACACGTTCGCGAGCGCGGTCGATCAGTATGAATTGAAGCCCTCGACCGAACCGAAGTTCGACCTTGTCGGCGACAGCGAGGACGAGCTGTCCTTCACCGCCGAGATCGAGGTCTTCCCGGTTGTCGACATCAAAGACTACATGGGCGTCGAAATCACGGCCCCGTCCGTTCCCGAAGTGACCGAGGATGCGATCGACGAGCGCATTGAATCGATGCTGAAGTCGCTGTCCAGGTACGAGGACAAGGCGGAAGACAGCGTTGTCGAGCCGGACGACATGGCCGAGGCCACGGTCGTTATCCGCGACATCGCGACAGGTCAGGAACTGAAGGGCGAGCACACGACCAGGATCGTGGCCGGAACCGACGACGAGCCTCTGGAAGGCATCGGCCGCGTGATCCTTGGAATGAAGGCCGGTGAATCGAAGAAGTTGCAGGCCAGACTGGGCCGCATCGCCGCGCGCGGAATGAAGCTGGAATCCGAGGAAGGCGTTCAGGTAGACGCCGACGTCAAGGTCGACAAGATCCGCTTCCGGAAGCGGCCCGAACTGAACGGCGAGTTCGTCAAGCAGCACGCGGACGTTGAAACCGTCGAGGAATTCAGGGCGCTGCTGCGCAAGCAGCTCGAGGAACAGCGCGAATCCAGGGTCAAGGACGAAACCGAAGAACTGCTGCTGACCAGGATCTGTGACGCGAATCCGTTCGAGATCGGCGAAAGGACCGTCGAACGGCTGGCCGAGATGGCGGAAAAGGAAGCCCGTGACAGGGTTCTTGCACAGATCCCCGAGGAACGCCGCGCCGAACTGTCCAAGAACTTCGATCTGGGCGTCCCGCGTGAGCAGTCGCTGATCGAGGCAAGACGCAACCTGACCAGATCACTCGTTCTTGAGGCGATCGCGGAAAAGGAAGGCGTCGAGGTCACCGAGGCCGATATCGATGACAAGATCGCTGAAACCGCGGCCGCTTACGGCATGCCGGTTCCCAGGATCAGGGCGCTCCTGGGCGAGGAACGCATCGAGCAGCTTGGACGTCAGCTTCGCGTGTCGAAGACGATGGACCTGCTGGCGAAGAACGCCGTTCTGAACCCCGCCGCCGATCAGGCTCCTGCTCAGGAACCCGCCGCCGAAAAGCCGGCTCGCAAGGCCAAGGCGAAGAAGGCCGCCGCCGCGGACGCCCAGGAACAGCCTGCCGCGGACGAAGCAGCGCCGGTCGCGGAAGAAGCGGCTCCTGCCGCCGTGAAGAAGACTGCCAAAAAGACGGCGAAGAAGGCTGAAGCCCCGGCCGAGGAGTGATCCCCGGCTCTGCCGGACTGCCGTTGGAGGCCTGTATGTGGTGGGTGCCGACCGTAATCGAAAACACCGCTCGCGGCGAACGTGAATGGACGGTGTTCTCACGTCTGCTGAAGGATCGGATCGTTTTCCTGGGCTGGGGCATCGACGACAACCTGGCCAGCGTCGTGATCGCGCAGCTTCTTTTCCTGGAATCCGAGGACCCCGACAAGGATATTTATCTTTACATCAATTCCCCGGGTGGTAACGTTCATTCAACACTGGCGATTTACGACACCATGCAGTATGTGAAATGCCCAGTTTCAACCATCTGCATCGGGCAGGCTTCTTCGATGTCGGCCCTGCTGCTGGCCGCTGGCACCAAGGGCAAGCGTCGGGCGCTTCCACACTCGCGGATACTGCTGCACCAGCCCCTGGGATCGTTTTCGGGTCAGGCGACCGACGTCGACATCAAGACCCGTGAAATTCTTTTCCTGAAAAACCAGGTAGTTCAACTGCTGTCGCGCCATACCGGCCGACCGGTTGAACAGATTCTTAAGGACTCGGACCGGGAACACTTCATGGGCCCCCAAGAGGCCCTGGAGTACGGACTGATTGATGAGGTCATCAATCGGAATGACCCGGCGAGTGGGCGCCAGGGTTGACCGGCGTCCGCTTTAATACGCCCCTGACGGAGGAGAGAGAGATGAGAAAGGTTACCCTGTTCGTGGCGGTCGTTGCGTGCGTAATCGCCGTCGCCGGCTGCAAGAAGGAAGCGGGCCCGACTGACGCCTTCAAGGCGTGGCTGACCGCGATCGAAAAGTGCGAAGTCGAAAACATCAAGGCCGGAATGACCGACGAGAGCGTCACCCAGTTCACCCAGATGGGCGAGCAGATGAAGCAGTTCGTGAAGTCCGACGCGGCCAATCCCGACGACCTCGACATCTTCAAGCAGATGTGCAAGGCGTTCAACAAGCTGACCACGATCACGGAATTCACCGAGACAGTCACGGGCGACGAAGCCCGCGTGAACTTCACCTCCGAAGGCCGTGAGACCTCCGCCCCGATGGTTCGCACCGAGAAGGGCTGGAAGATCGACCTTTCCAGGATGATGCGCGAGGCCTTCGAGGCCCAGATGGCGAAGATGCAGGCAGCCCAGCCGGTGCCGCCCCCCGAGGCAGCTCCCGCCGAGGCAGCTCCCGCAGCCGCGCAGCCGAAGCCGGCCGCCGACAACGCTGACAAGGTGGATGTCGCCCCGATGAACGCTCAGCCGGTTCAGACCCAGGCCGCCGTGAAGGCCGCCGCGGGCGAGCCCGTTGCCGTTCCTCCGCCCGCTCCTAACAGCGCCGCCGCCGCCATCGCCCCGACCAGGTTCAATCCGAACGTGGCCCAGCCGATGGGACAGGTCCAGGTTGCCACTCCGCAGCAGCGTGTGACGGTTCCGGCCGGCGCCCCGCTGCGCGCACCCGGCGCCGCTCCGGCTCCGACCACCGCAACCGGCGCTTCGGCGACCACCGCCCCGACCCAGACGGCCCCGGCGACCGGCTCCAATGTTCCGGCCCCGACCGGCACGAAGTAGTCGTTCCTGGCGATTTCACTCCGCTCTAATCCAGACAGATCATCACGACAGTCCTGTTCCAGGAACGCGTCCAGGCCATGTCCTGTGGGCGGAATTTATCTGTAACCATAATGACTGCGGGATGTTGAATGTCGGCTGACGTTTGACGATTACATTGGGGGCGAAACAGGGGCGGGTTTACTTGTCTTCGATCTCGGCGTCGATCACGTCGCCTTCCGGGGCGCTGGACGAGGAATCGGAACCCGGCGCGGCTCCGGGACCGGGCTGGGCCGCCGCCTGGTACATCTTTTCCGCCATCTTGTGGGAAGCGGCGGTCACGTCCTCGAGAGCCTTGGCGACGGCGGCCGGGTCAGTGCCCTTCAACGCCTCTTTCGCCTTGTCCAGTTCACGCTCGACCTCGCTGAGTTCGCCGACCGGAATCTTCTCGCGGTTCTCGCGGATCAGCTTTTCGGTCTGGTAGACGACGGAATCCAGATGGTTCCGGGTCTCGACCTCTTCGCGGCGCTTGCGATCGTCGGCCTCGTTCTGGGCCGCGTCGTCAACCATCCGCTTGATGTCGCTTTCGTTCAGACCGGACGACGCCGTTACCGTGATCTTCTGTTCACGGTTGGTCGCCTTGTCCCTGGCCGACACGTTCAGGATACCGTTCGCGTCGATGTCGAACGTCACTTCGATCTGCGGAACGCCGCGCGGGGCCGGCGGAATTCCGTCAAGGATGAACTTGCCCAGGGTCCGGTTGCCCGACGCGAATTCACGCTCGCCCTGAAGCACGTGGATCTCGACGCTGCCCTGGCCATCCGCCGCGGTCGAGAACGTTTCCTGCTTGCGGGTCGGGATGGTCGTGTTGCGATCGATCAGCTTGGTCATGACGCCGCCCAGGGTCTCGAGACCGAGGCTGAGCGGGGTGACATCCAGCAGCAGCATGTCCTTTACCTCGCCGGTCAGGACCGCGCCCTGGATCGCCGCGCCCACGGCCACGACTTCGTCCGGGTTGACGCCACGGTTCGGCTCGCGTCCGAAGAACTCCTTGACCTTCTGCTGAACCAGCGGGATTCGGGTGGATCCGCCGACCAGCACGACTTCATCGATCTGCGAGGCGCTGAGCTTGGCGTCGGCCAACGCCTTGCGGCACGGCTCGATGGTCTTGTCGATCAGGTCCATCATGAGCTGCTCGAGCCTTGCCCGGGTGATCTTGATGTTCATGTGCCTGGGGCCGGACTGGTCGGCCGTCAGGAACGGCAGGTTCACCTCGGTCTCCATCATCGAGGACAGTTCGACCTTGGCCTTCTCGGCGGCGTCCTTGAGGCGCTGCAGCACCATCTTGTCGCGGCTGACGTCGATTCCGCTTTCCTTGCGGAACTCGTCGATCAGGAATTCGATGATCCTCTGGTCGATGTTGTCGCCGCCCAGGTGGGTGTCGCCGTTCGTGGACTTGACCTCGACGACGTTGTCACCGACCTCGAGGATCGAGATATCGAAGGTACCGCCACCGAAGTCGTACACCGCGATGACCTGATCCTTCTTCTTCTCCATGCCGTAGGCCAGCGCCGCCGCGGTCGGCTCGTTGATGATTCGCTTCACTTCAAGGCCGGCAATCCTGCCCGCGTCCTTGGTCGCCTGACGCTGCGAGTCGTTGAAGTACGCGGGAACCGTGATGACGGCCGCGTTCACCGGTCCGCCCAGGTAGTCTTCGGCGGCCTTCTTCAGCTTCTGCAGAATCCTTGCGGAAACCTCGGGCGGGGTGAGTTCCTTGCCCTGGGCCATCACAACGGCATTGTCGTTGGCGCCGCGCTTGATCTGGTAGGGAACCAGATGAGTCTCCTGGTCGACCTCGGAGAACCTGCGTCCCATGAACCGCTTGATGCTGTAAATGGTGTTTTCCGGGTTCGTGATGGCCTGACGCTTGGCGATCTGGCCAACGAGCACGTTCCCCTTGTTATCGTATGCGACGACGGACGGAGTGGTCCTGCCGCCTTCCTCGTTTTGAATGACCTTTGCCTCGCCACCTTCCATCACGGCGACGCACGAATTCGTGGTTCCAAGATCGATACCGATTATTC
>JAGOFO010000140.1 GCA_017997155.1 Myxococcota bacterium | reverse complement strand
CTGCATCCCCGGCAAGACGATCTGCGACGGGTCGACCAAGGTCAAGAAGTGCGCCATGGACGGCTCGGGGTTCGTGGCGGACGTGGACTGCTGGGATCTGCACGACGGCGACATCTGCCACATGGGACAGTGCATCAATCTTTGCGAGTTCACCTCGAAGTTCTACACGAACAAGGGTTGCGAGTACTACGCGATCGACATGGAGCAGTACAAGGACACCGATCCGCCCTACTACGGCGAGAACGCTCCTTTCGCGGTGGTCGTTTCCAACACCTACGAGCAACTGGACGCCACCGTCAAGGTGTACCAGGGCGACACTCTTGTGAAGACCGTCAACGCTCCGGCCGGCGTCGCGACCATCATCAACCTGGAGCCATTGAACCTTTATGGCGTTGGCATTACCGATCAGACCTACCACATCAAGGCGAACCTGCCGATCGTCGCTTACCAGTTCAACCCGCTCGAGAACGTCGAGGTCTTTTCGAACGACGCATCGCTGCTGCTGCCGACCAACGTGCTCGGGCGCCACTACCGCGCGGTTACGATGCCTAACCTGGGTTTGAATTCGGTCGGTCAGTATCTGGGCAGCAATATCGCGATCGTTGCCGTCGACGAGGGCGACACCACGGTATCGATCACGCCGACCGCCAACATTCTCGCGGGTACGAACACGCTGGGCGTTTTGAAGGGCCGCACCGAGGATTGGATCCTGAAGCAGGGTCAGGTGTTCAACGTCTCGGCCGAGATGACGCAGTTCCTGGACCTTACCGGCTCGCTTATTACCGCGGACAAGAAGATCGCCGTGTTTTCCGGACACGTATGCGCCACGGCACCGATGTCGACTTGCGTGGGTGGAAAGTGCTCGTACGATAAGGCAGTAACCTGCACATCGTCGGCGTCCTGTCCGATCATCTCGGCATGCGACCATATCGAGGAACAGATCCAGCCGCTGGAAGCCTGGGGTATGGAGTATGTCGTGCCGAAGACGAAGGCCCGTGGGCTTGCGCCCGACCTGGTGCGAGTGGTCGCCAACGAGGACAACACCCGCATCACGATCACGCCGCCTGTTGCTGGCAGCAAGGTGATCAACGCCGGTGAGTTCTACGAGTTCGAGATCGACAGGTCCGTGGTGGTCAAATCGGACAAGCAGTTCCTGGCGTCGATCATTCTCGAGGGCGAAAGCGCCCCTGGCGCCGACCACGTGTTCTGTTCGGACATGATGGGCGAGAACTGCACCAAGACTTACAACCCGTCGGACTGCACCTGTTCGGACGACGCGAGTTCGTGCAATACCGCGGCCGACTGCAGCGACGACGCCGGCGTGGGCGACCCCAGCCTGATCATCGCGGTACCGGTTGAGCAGTACCGTGACTACTACATCTTCCTGGTTCCGACCAAATACGCCGACAGCTACGTGTCGATCGTTGCCCCGACCGACGCCACTTCAGTCAAGCTGGACGGCGTGGCGATCGCGAAGTCCGAGTTCGCCACGATCAGCGGCACCAGCTTCATGACGGCGGTCAAGCACATGAACCCCGGTTCGCACACTCTGGAATCGGACAAGAACGTCGGGCTGTACGTCTACGGCTGGGACTCCTACGTTTCGTACGGATACCCGGGCGGAATGATGCTGTTGAAGATCGCCGGCGACCTTGGCAAGTAGTTCTTCCGATTCAGCGAAATGCATGGGTTCTGGGTCAATTGACGGGACTGGTGCGCGCGCCGGATTTCATGGACAGGATCAGGACGCCGCAGACCCCACAGGCCAGGGCGCCGGCCCTGAACGCCCATGAAGGCCCCAGGTGCTCGCTGATGGCGCTGCTGACCAGCGCTCCGCACGGGATCATCGCCCCGATGACGGTCGCGTAGACGCCCATGACGCGTCCCCGGAACGCTGGCGGCACGCTTGTCTGGAATCTGATGTTGGTCAGGTTGATATAGGCGGTGATACCGAGTCCGGCCGGGGCAGCAAGCAGTATGGCGGCGTTGAGGCCGTGGACAGCACCCAGACCGACCAGGCAGAAGGCGAAAAGCACCAGCCCGAGTCCCGCGGTCCTGTCGCGGTGCAGACCAAGCCGCACAACCTGTGACACCAGAAGCGAACCGATCAGCGCGCCAATAGCGGTTGACATCAGCAGGGCGGCGTAACCGTGGGTCGAGACGCGGTATATCTCGGTGGCGGCCGCGGGCAGGACGACGATCCAGGACCAGCCGAGGACGCCGACCACGAACAGCAGGACAACGTGCATCGGCAGCCCGGGAATGTCCGAGATAAGCCGGAATCCCCCGGAAATCCCGTTGTACCTTTCATGTAGCGGCGAATCACATTCGCCGTCCATGAAGGGCGGATTGGCATTCGCCCCTGTGAGTCGCCCAAATTGACTTTGGCTTTTCTGTTCCGAGCCCGTCGAAGGGCTGCTCATCATTGCCAGCACAGGCACCACCGCCAGGTAACTGGCCGCGTTGATGATGAAACACCAGCCGAATCCGATCAGCGGCAGCAGCACGCCGGCAAGGGCGGGCCCGATAGCGCGCGTCACCTGATACTGCGCGGAGTTCAGGCCGGTCGCGTTGGGCAGGATCGTGTCCGGGACAAGGTCGCCGGTGATGGCGTTGCGTGACGGCATCTCAAGGCCGGTCAGGACGCCGTTGACGAAACCGATGACCGGGAAGTACCAGAACCGGGCGTGCCCCGACAGGATGATCAAACCCAGCGTCAGCGCCATCAAACCCGCAAGCGACTGGGTGACGGCCATGATCCGCGCGCGGTTGAACCGGTCGGCCAGGTGGCCGCCAAGCGGCGCCATGAACACGACCGGAAGCGACGAGGCCGCCATGACCAGCCCAAGCGCCAGGTTGGAACCCGACATCGTGTAGACCAGCCAGGTCAGTGCGGTGTGCTGTATCCAGTAGCCTGTCAGCGACAGAGACTGCCCGACGAAGTACCGTCGGTAATCACGGTGCGCCAGCGACGGTGCCGAGCGAATCATGCCGGTCAGACCCTGGGGGCTACAAGCCCTGCCGATTCGTGCAGTTCGCGGATCTTTTTCGCCAAAGCCTTGATGGCGTCCAGGTCGTTCCTGTCCGGGTGACCCTCGGCTATCACCGGAGGAAGAACCTCGGCCTTCAGTCCCGAAACGGCCGCGGCAAGCTGTTCAGGCATGCGGCCGCCCCACGAGTACGAGCCGATCACGCCCACGAACTTCGTCTTGGGCCGCAGCAGCCCGACCACGCCAGCGGCGGAAGCCACGAAAGGATGGGGACCGCCAAGAAGCGTCGGCGAGCCCAGGATGATGGTCGCGGCGTCGACCGACGCGGCGGCGAGATGGCCCAGATCGGTCTCGAGCATGTTGAAGGGCACGACCTCGACATCCAGCGCGGCCAGTTCCGAGACCAGGGTCGCGACCATCTTTTCCGTGCTGCCGTGCATCGAGATGTACGGGATCAGCACCTTGTTCATGGCCGGACCGGAAACCCATTCGCGGTAGGCGTCAAGGATCATCGACGGGTCGTCATACATCGGACCGTGCGACGGGCATATCTTTTTCACCGGCAGAGCCTGAATCGTGTCCAGGTATCCGGCGATCTTGCCCCTGAACGGCATCATGATCTCGGCGTAATAGCGCTTGGCGCCATCCTGGATCCTTTCCCACGGCTCGGTCAGGCGCGACGTCGCCAGATGTGACCCGAACAGGTCGCACGAGAACAGGATTCCATCCTTCTCGTCCCAGGTCACCATCGTCTCCGGCCAGTGAATCCACGGCATGTGCATGAACTTCAGCCTGCGGTCGCCCAGATCCAGTTCCTCGCCGTCCGCGACCGTGCGGATCCGGCTTTCGTCCAGCGGCATCATGCGCGTGATCATCCTTGCGCATTTGGGGGTGCACAGGACGATCGCCCCGGGATAGCGTTCCATCACCGCGGGCAGCGACCCGGAGTGGTCCTGCTCGGCATGGTGCGTCACGATGTAGTCGACCTTCTCGATGTCCGCGAGCTGATCCAGCAGGACGTCCGTCTTGGCCGGGTCGACCGTGTCGAACAGGACGGTCGCGTCGCGGCCCACCATCAACCACGAGTTGTAGCTGGTTCCTTCGGGCGTCGGAATCAGCGCGTCGAACATGCGCCTGTCCCAGTCGACCGCGCCCATCCAGTAGACACCCTTTTCAAATTCCTTTCGATTCATGTGGTTACCCCCATCTGCCGGCGCCGGGCACCGTCTCAGGTTAATTCAATAAACGCCGATATCATGTCGGGCCTGCCGATAAGCACGAGCGTGTCACCTTCGTTGATGACGTCGGTCGGGGCCGGCAGCCCGCCGTTATCGTCCAGACCGCCATGTCCTACATCATTGCCACCCGCGCGTTTGATGGCAAGTATGTTCAACTGGAATCGCCGCCGAAAATCGAGTTCGATGACGCTGTGGCCCCACAGGGGGGAAGGGGCCGCGACCTCGATCACCTGCTGGCCCGTGGACAGCGTGATACGGGATATGACATCAGGCGCGAAGATTTCCTGTGCAAGGCGCAGACCCATTTCTTCCTCGGGATCGACCGTCCGGATCGCGCCAAGCGTGGAAAGCACCTGCGCGTGGATGGCCGAGTGCGCCCGCGCGTAGATGTTCTTGACCCCGTTGTTCGCCAGCAACGCTGTGACCAGGATCGACTGGTCAAGACTCTCGCCGATCGCCACTATGACGCAGTCGGCGTTCAACACCCCGGAATCCTTCAGGTTGGCAGGGTTCGTCAAGTCGGTGCGCAGGGCGGTGGTCACCTGATCCTTGACCATATCCACCAGGGCGCCGTTGCGGTCAATCGCCAGCACCTCTACGCCCAGCTTGGTCAGTTCATACGCGAGACTGCGCCCGAACAGGCCCATCCCGATGACGGCACAACTTTTCACGGCCATGTCAAACCTCCGGCATCAGCCGACCAGGATGCGGCCCTGGGGATATCCGACCCCGACGGGTGCGCGCCTGGCCAGCGCGAGAGTCAAAGTGAGCGGGCCAATCCTGCCCAGGTACATCAAGGCGGTAATCATCAGCTTGCCGCCGGTGTTCAGGTCCGGTGTAAGGTTCATCGACAGCCCGGCCGTTGCGAACGCGCTGACCGACTCGAAAAGAGCGCGGGCGGGCGTGACGCCGTCCTGCGACCACGTAAGCAGGAAGGTGGTCACGAAACAGGCGATCATCGCCAGGAAGGTGATGACGATGATGTTGTGCAGGGTCCTCGGGTGCACCGACCGGTTGAAGACCGTGATCTCGGCGCGGCGACGCAGGGACGCCTTGACCGACAGAAACAGCAGTGCGAACGTGGTGATCTTGATACCGCCGCCGGTGCCGCCGGGCGCCGTGCCCACGAACATCAGGAAAACATACACGAAAACAGCCTGCGGCGATGTCGCTCCGATGTCGACGGTGTTGAAGCCGGCGGTTCGCGCGGCCACCGATTGGAACAGGCTTGCCCAGACGCGCTCGTCCAGGGCCAGCCCCTTCTGTGCGCCGTTGTAGTCGGCGGCAAACAGCAGGATCGCGCCGCCCAGCACCAGCACCGCCGTCATGATCAGTACCAGCCTGGTGTGGATGCTCAGGCTGGAAAGACCGTGTCGGAAGCCCTGGGACCATGTGTTGCGCGAGGAGAGTGCGGAGATGACCGGAAAACCGATGCCGCCCAGGATGACCAGGCTCATCACCGAAAGATTCACGATCGGGTCGCCGGTGAAGCGGACGAGCCCGTCCGAAAAGAGCGAAAAACCGGCGTTGCAGAAGGCCGA
>JAGOFO010000139.1 GCA_017997155.1 Myxococcota bacterium | reverse complement strand
GTCCGCAGATACCGGATCGTTCGCTCCACCTTCCCCTTTTCGTTGCCACGGGCCACCCCGCATGGTTGCCCCCAGGTCATGTAGTGCCCGAAAAGCTCCAAAGCCCGCGGATGGAAGTGGATCAGGTTGCGTATTCCGGTGATGCCGATCACCGATTCCGCTCGAAGCCGATCACTGATTCCGCTCGAAGCCGATCACTGATTCCGCTCGAAGCCGATCACCGATTCCGCTCGAAGCCGATCACTCGCCGGAGCATAGCAACGATGCAGCCACCTGGTGTCTTCGCAGCCTGATAATTTCAACGAGCTAAGTGCCGGATTTTCCACCGACGACAATTACACTTGAGCATTGTAAGCCGGCCACCGGAAATTGATCCACTTCGTGGCGGGGCCCGTTGCGGCTGACCGGCAGCGCAGCTTGGCGGCCAGTGGCCTGTGCCGGTGCTATTCATCGTCGTTGCCTCGCTTCTTGCGCAGTGACGGTCCCTTCAGTTCGATGCGGTGCGCCCGGTTCACCAGGCGATCCAGGATGGCGTCGGCTATGGTCGGGTCGCCGATGGTGTCATGCCAGTTGGCGACGGGGACCTGGCTGGTGACGATGGTTGCCTTCAGATCGTTGCGGTCCTCGATTACTTCAAGCATGTCATGGCGTTCCTGTTCGCCCATCGGCGCCAGCCCCCAGTCGTCCAGTATCAGCAGGTCGGTCCTGGCCATGCGGGCCAATTCGCGGACGTACGAGCCGTCGGCACGGGCCAGCGTCAGACTGTGCAGCAGGCGCGGCACACGCACGTACAGGGCCGTATAGCCCTCGCGACACGCTTGATGCGCCAGGGCGCACGCCAGCCAGGTCTTGCCAAGGCCCGTGGCCCCGGTGATCAGTACGGCTTCGTGGTTTTTCACCCACTGGCACGTCGTCAGACGCTGCATCACCGACCGGTCCAGGCCGCGCGGATGGCGGTAGTCCACATCTTCCAGGCAGGCCGGCTCCCGCAGCTTCGCACCCTTCAGCCGGTTCGTAAGCCGCCGGTCCTGCCGGTCCGTCCATTCCCGGTCCACAAGGATGCCAAAGCGCTCGTCAAAGGACAGTTCATCGGGGCCGCGGGCCTGTTCCAGATACGTGTGGAAGGCCGCCGCAAGCCCGTACAGCTTCATGGCCGTCAGTTTGTCGTGAGTCTCTTCGTTAAGCATCTCGTTCTCCTACTTGTAATACCCGGGACCACGGATGTTTGCGTGGTCCGCAGGGGCCGATGCCTTGCGTTCCGTGATCGCCCCGGGCAGCGGCTGTCCATCCATGCCGGACTTCAGCATCGAGCTGATATGCCGGTATCCGTACGCACCCAGTGCCACCGCCCGGACGCACGCCGCTTCCATGCGCTCTATGCCGTACGTCCGGCCCAGACGCATTATCCCCAGGCATGCTCGATTCAAGGGTTGTAATTCCGTATTCGCTGTGAGTGTCCGAACTGTGGAACGAAGTTCGCCGCTTCTGGCAGGTCGTGGACAGCTTTCTGAATCGATTTGACGACTCCAGTCCAACTGGATGCTGTGTTGACCTGAACCCCTGAAAAGGGACAGTTCGAAATGGGAGCCTTTCGGTTCATCCAGCCCCTTCGCGAATCGTCCCCTCACCCCCTGAATACATTGCCCCGGTGGTACTCCAGCAAATCCTGATCAGGTAGAAATCTCCTGGGCAACGTGATCTGGCGGCCTTCGTAATCGCGGAATAAGAGGGGGGCGGCGGCGGTGTCGGTGCGCAGGCGGGATGAAAGGACCACGCGGAACCCACGGTCGAGCGTGATCAGGCCGGTGTCGAAGGCGCGGTCGTGCAGGGAATTCAGGCACAGGCCGTTGCGGGGGTTGGTGCGGTTCTTTTCGTCGCGGGCCCAGGGGACGATGTGGCTGGCGACCAGCAGCTCCTTCACGGGCAGGCCGGTGATGCAGCACTTTTCGTCGAACTGCGCCAGGACCATCTGGCGGAAGAAGTCCTGGTTGACGCGGGCCTGGATCACGGCGTCGCGCGTCCTGCCCGGCGGGATGGCGGCGATGTCGTCCCACGCCAGGACCTTTTCGCGCAGGCGCGGGTGTTTCATCTGGCTGTCATAGGCCATGCCGTTCCAGTCCTGGAAGAATTCGTTCCAGACCTCGCGGTCAAGCCGGCTGAAGTTCGATGCGCCCTTGCGGTCCAGCGAGGGGTCGATGGCGGCGAAGTTGGCCAGTTTCATGCTGACTGACCCCGGGGTCCTGCCGAGCACCGCGGCCAGCTCGATGATTTCCGGGTTCCGCATGTGGATGCGCCCGAACGGCGTGCGGCAATACAGGCTGATTGCCAGCAGCAGTTCGTCCCTGGTCCATGCCTTGCGTTCCGGTGTCGCCATGTGCCGCACTATACCTGACCAGGGTGTGGGGGACAATGGTGGGCGGGGCCGGACAGCAAGTCATGAAACCGGTGTGCAGATGAATTGAGGCTGGTTCGGAAGATTTGTGACAGGGCTAGGACTGTTGAATTGTCCATGGCCCAGGCGCGTGCCATGTCGCGTTGAAGGCGAGTCCATTCGCCGCGGCAATCAGTGGGGTTTCCACGAACGCCGCCACGGCAGTGACGGTTTCAACCAGTGGGCCAGCCGTGGAAATGCCGGTCTTACGCAGGAAGGCTGACCACTGGCGTATCTTGGTCGGGTCGTCGGCGAAAGCCGGGGTCAGGCCGACGGGAAGCTTTGGCGGTATTGCCGTGCCACGTCTGTCGAAGGTTGCCCGGATGGCGCGGGTCAGGACTTCCCCATTGAAGTCGAAGTCCCTGGCAAGCACCCGGACGTCGAAGAAGTCTTTCATGCGGCTGTTAGCCAAGCCAAGAACCACAACGGCATTCAGCTTTTCGGCCACGACGGTTTCCCGGGGATAGGCCCGTAATCTTGGCACCGGGAAGTCCAGCATGGTCGGGAACTCCACCATGCGGGCATCCGGTGTGATTGCGTCCCCGAAACCGACATCAACCTGAACGCGCACCTGTGCGGTCTTAATACGGGCAACAAATTCCACGCGGATTCCGCCATATTCCTGATCGTCGCGGATGGGGCCGACCGCCAGCGAGCCGGGATCGAAGCGAATGCCGTCGTCGGGCACGTCCAGGGCCAGGATTTCGGCGAAAACCTGTCGCATGCGCGCTTCACCAGGATCGCCGAAGCCAAGCAGATCGATGTCGCGGGTGGCGCGGTGGGGGCTGGCGGTCCACAGCGCAAACAGGGCGGCGCCCTTCAACACGAATTGACCTGCGAATCTCGATGAAGCCAGCCGGAATAGCAGGCGTTCATTGACGTATCTGGTCAGGACAAGCTGAAAGTCCTCGCCACGTTCGTGGGCGAGGCGCAGCAGGCGGGCGCGAACCGAAGCGCCGATATCTCTGGCTGGTGCCATTGTTACACAAGAGCTTCAAGGTACGGGCGGATAAGCCCGGAAATGCGGTCGGCTTCGGCCGCCATGACTATTTCGTCCACGGTGCCTTTTCGTTTCATCAGATAGTCACGCAGTGCGGAAAGTGCGACTTCCAGGCCGACGTGGCGCCGGAATCGGAAGCAGTCGGCAACTGTTTTGGCCGGTGTCGTGATCTGCACCGCCACCCCGTCGAAAACGCGCGTTTCGATCCCGTGTTCGCGTGCGGGGCCGCTGGCACGGACGACTTCCAGTTGGGGATAGGACAGCCTGGGGGTGCGCGCACGCCGATCGATAAGCACCCAGACGGCATGCGGGGACTCGGTCGTCATTCCGTGGACTTGTAGCGCGCTCAGAAGGCAGATGATCCCATGCGGCACCCGCTTCGCGACTTCGGCAAGCGTGGTTTGTTCCGTAACGGGTGCTTCGACCAGCCGGTAAAGCCCCCTGTCCACACGTTCCAGAACCCCACGGTCACACAGGCGTTTCAGTGTCGCACGGGGAATACCGGCCGCATCAAGGTCCCGGGCGCGAACCGGGCCACTTCGAGCCATCGTGATTAGGTCGGCTGTCTTTGTCGGTCGGCTGTCATTCATGATACGTATTATTGACCTTCGTACGCGCTGACCGACATTTTGTATCATGAATGCTCGAAATTCTCAAATCCTGGTCGTGTCGGCTGTCGAAATGTTGTGAAGTGGAATATTGATGGTCTTGCGGCCAGGTCACACTGAAGCTTGACCGCAAGCATCATTATTGGTAATAATATTACCAGTTGAAGCGCGTAACGCTAAGTTGGGGCCAATATGTGGGTACGTGATTTCCTGGCGACACATCCGGTGTTCACGGTGGATGACTTCCAGCAAGCCCACCGGGAACATGGGTCCGCCAACGAGCAGACATTCAATTCGTTGCTGGCCTACCATGTGCGCCAGGGCAATATCCTGCGCATAAGGCGGGGATTGCTGGCCGCGGTTCCCTATGGGTACAAGCCTGATACCGTGCCTGTTGACCCCTTTCTGGTCACGATGGGCATGTCGGACGATGCAGTGGTTGCCTTTCATGCCGCACTTCAGTTTCACGGATGCGCGTACACGATCCACAACCGTCATCAGTATCTGACGTCGGCCAGGCGTCGGCCGTTCACCTTTCGCGGCCAGGAATTCGTGCCTGTCTCCGGCGGGGTTCCCGACTGGAAAACGGGGATCGACCACGGCGTGGTCGAACAGCGCCACGCTGGCGCCTTCGTCCGTGTTACCACGCTGGAGCGGACCCTGGTGGATGTGATGTCCCTGCCCCTGCTCGGGGGCGGATGGGAAGAAGTGTTCAGGTCGCTGGAATTCATCGGGTTTCTGGATATTGACCGCGTTGTCCGGGACGCCCTCCAGCGTGATTCATTGACCGCCGCCAGGACAGGCTTCTACCTCGAAGGGCGGCGTGACGAGCTTGGGGTTGACGATACACACCTGGCGTTACTGCAGGAACGATCGCCCCGGCAACCCTGGTACATGGGCCCAGGCCGTCAGACGGGCGGCAGCCTTGTGAAAAGATGGAACATCATCGTGCCCGAAACGATTCTTGAACGGCTCTGGGAGGAGCCGATGTGAATCTTGCACGTCAGGACGTTCAATTCGCCGCCGCTATCATTGATCCCTACAGCGGCTTGATTCGCAGATTCTTGGTGATACGCAGGTCACGGATGTTCCAGTGGTCGACCGGCACGAACTTGCCGGCGCCACGCTTGTGGCCTTGCTGGCGCGTCACGCAAGCCGGGATCTGTTCGACGCGGTGCAGTTGCTTCGCAGCGACGACTGGGATTGGGAACGGCTGCGGCTGGCATTCCTGGTTTACGGGGCCTGGAACCGCAGGGACTGGCGCGAAGTGTCCGTCGACGACATCCAGTTCGACATGCAGGAAATACATTCCAACCTGTTGCCGGTTCTTTCCCATGGAATTGCGCCCGATAAGTCCGATCTTCAGGGATGGTCCCAGGGGCTGGTCGAGGAGTGCTGGGAACGGATGACCCGACTGCTTCCGCTTCCGGGTGAACACATTGAATTCCTGGACAGGCTGAACGATTACGGCGAGATTGTGCCCGAACTAGTCACGTCCGATGCGGGGCTGTGCGCCGTGCTTCGCGACCACCCGATGATGAAGTGGAAGGCGGCAAATGTCCGGGAGTTCCACAAGACGCGTTGATACTGGCCGGCTGAAGTCCCTTGTTTTTGTCGTCCATTTGTCGGTCGGTATGAGCCGCCCTCCAAAAATACTGAATATCAGTTGTATTGGGGCTATCGGTCAGGGTTTTGGTGGAGTATGGTCCATGTCGAAGTAGTCATTGCCTTCTTGAACACCCTTGAATTGAATGC
>JAGOFO010000138.1 GCA_017997155.1 Myxococcota bacterium | reverse complement strand
GCCAGCAGCTCGCGTCGCATCCCACGCGTTCGCCGCGTTCGTGCCGATTCCCGACTTTGACAGCCGTTGGAACCCCGACTATGCTCACCTCATGGAGACGTTTTGTGGATGAAAGTTCCTACACGCCCACCCGCCGGATTGTCTGCCTGAATACGCGCGCCACGGCTTCCAGGACGCGATCGCCTGTTTCGTGTCCCCACGTGTCGTTGATGCGCTTGAAGTCGTTGATGTCGGCGAAGATGATGCCGACCTGCATCCCGTAGCGGTCAAATTCGCGCAGCCGGGCTTCGAGTACCCCCTGGATGCGACGCCTGTTGCCGACGTGGGTGACAGGGTCCTCCATCGCCACATGCTTCATCTGATTCAGGCGTTCGGTAGTTTCATGGAACCTGGAGTGGTCCCGGAACACCTGGGCGGCCCCGACGATACGGCCCTGAGCGTTCCTGACCGGCATTGTTTCCATCAGGATCGGGACAGGTTCGCCCGCTGAATTGAAGATCATGACTTCGGTTTCGGTCCGCCTGCCGCCCAGTGCCATTTCCATCGGGCACTGACCGTCGCACAACGGGACCCCGCGCGTGTCGGTGTGCCCCAGCAGCGTATGGCCGCACCGCCCGCCGAGCATCTGAGTCCGCAGGTAACCGGTGATTTTCGCGGCCGCCTCGTTCCAGTAAACGATGCGTTTTTCCGAATCGATGACGTACACGCCCTCGACGAGGTTATCCATCACGCTCTTGAAGACGTCCAGCCACGCGGAACTGATTTCCGGCTTGTCGGAATCTATCATGTTACCCCCTTCCAATCGATTCTGTCCGGGCAGATCGCGTGCGTCAATCAAGGTGGCGTCCGACCCGCGTCATTGTTGGAAAATCGGTGTTTGTAAATCCGCCGATGTGCCCCTTTCCCGTAGGGGCGAATGAAAATTCGCCCTGGGGCCCTGTTCTCGTAGGGGCGAATGAAAATTCGCCCATGCGGCTTCGTCATCACCGGATCGTACGCGCGAACTTTGGACGCAGTTGCGCCTGGCCGGCGCGGCGGCTGCGGCTCGTAGGGGCGCATGAAAATGCGCCCGACAGGGCGAATGAAAATTCGCCCGCCCTGCCGTGGTGAAATGTGATACAAACTCGTCAACGCAACATGTGAACCGAACCGGGCTGTTTCCGGATTCGATGGCCGTGGCGTATCAGGTGAAACGATGAAATTGAACCGTCTGTTATCATTCGTGATTCTTGTCGTTATGGCTTTCGCGATGCCGGCCTTCGCGGAAGAAGCGTTTATCCGCATCGGCAAGGTCGCGGTTTTCGACATCCAGGTCGAAGGAATGGCCTTTTCGCCCGACGTGGTCAGAAACGCCACCGCGATCCTGACGTCCGGCGTGACCGCCAGTGGCGCATACGTCAGCGTCGCCAGCAGCCGGATCGAAGAAGAAATCGTAAGAAAGAAGGCGGAATCGCATGCCGACGCCTGCGACAAGCGCTGCCAGATCGAACTTGGCCAGAAACTCAGTGCTGACAAGATTCTTCATTCATTGTTCCTGAAAGAAGGGAACCGATGTTCATTGAACCTGGATCTTTACGACCTGGCAGGTGAAATCCAGGAAAAGTCCGTGATGATTTACAACGTTCCGTGCACGGAATCCGATCTTTTCGTCGCCGTCAGGCAGGGTGGCGCGCTTCTTTCCGGTCCAAGCGGCAGTTTCAGGTACGAAGGGGCGGTCAGACCGTCCGCGACTGAAACGAATGTCGGCGGCGGCACGGTGTCCCATGGCCTGAACATCGACCGCGGCGAAACGATCGTCAACGTCCAGACCGACGAAATGGGATTGCTGTTCGTCGAAACCAACCCGCCCAACGCCAACCTGCAGATTAACGGCGAATCGGTCGGAACCTCGCCGTATCAGGGCCAACTGATGGTCGGTCGGTACGTCATCGTGGCCGATCTGGGCGCGTATTACCATCCGGCCCGCCAGGAAATCCAGTTGACCCCTGCCGGGGCAACGGTGTCGTTGATGCTCCCGCCAGCGTTTGGAAGCCTGACCGTGACCAGCGAACCTGCCGGCGCGGAAGTCCTGATTGATGACAAGCCGGTCGGCCAGACGCCTTATACGGACAACAGGCTTCTGTCCGGGCCGCACAAGGTTGAGGTACGCCGGGCTCTATACGCGCCCGAGACGAGGACCGTGCAGGTGGTTGACGGCCAGTCGATTGTCGAGTCATTCGTTCTGACAGGGGACTTCGGCAGTATTGCGGTGTCGTCGGATCCTCCCGGTGCCTCTGTCATGTTGGACGGCAAAAAGCTGAATCGCGGAACTCCGCTGGCGGTCAAGCCCGTGAAAGCAGGCACGCACGTGGTGACAATCGATCTCCCGGGCTATGGCAAGCGCGTGGAGACAGTGATGGTTGAACGCGGGGAAAGAGCCCTTGTCGATGTCAAGCTGGATCCGAAGTACGGAACGCTCACAGTCATGTCCCAGGGTGCGCAGGATCGCAAGCCCTGCCGCGGGCCGGTAAAAATCGACGGCGCCGAAGTCGGCACGTCCCCATGGAAGGGGCAGGTGCTGGCCGTCGAACATCGTGTCCAGGTGGATTGCGGCGGGCGCTCGGCAACCCGCAACGTCACTGTCGGGCATAACGAAAACACGACGATAACGATGGACGTTGACCTGCCGGGGGCCAGTGCCGCCGTTGTCCAGTCATCCAGACAACCCGTCGTCCCGTCGGAAACGCGTCAGGTCGACGTGCAGAAGACGGCGAAAAAAGACGATAAATACGCCTTTTTGGATGCTCGCCGCACCCGAGTTTCATTCCAGGCGCGTCTGTCCGGCGGGCTGGACCTGAACCGCGCGACCAACGGCGTCGGCGGACTTGTCCAGATCGGTCTGGGCACCGGCAGGTGGTTCGACATTCACACCGGTGTCGGCTTCCCGGCGTATTCCTGGGTCACCGATTTCGAAGTGAACCTGTGGCCTTACGGCCGGTTTGTCCCGACGCTTGCAGCCCGCGTATCGCTTGGCTTCCATCCCGATCATAACGCCTATGGTTTTGACTTCACCGCGGGCGTGGAAGCTTGGGCCACGTCGTGGCTGGCCTTTTATATGAAGATCGGCGTTGGATATTCGTGGAACCTTACGCACGACGTCAGCGGCGCGTACGTGCCCGGCTGGCTCGGCGTGGAATTCAGGTACTGACATGGTGAACACGATGAAGATATCGATTCGTGCGGCGGTCAAGGTTGCCATTGTGGTTGCGATCCTTCCGGCGGGTGGTTGTTACTGGCCGGGGGATGTGTGGCCGGAAGGTGGTGCCTATTCATGTGATCCGGCATGCGAGCCGGGATTTGGTTGCAGCAACGGTGATTGTGTTTCGACCGGTGAAATGCTCCTGATCCCTTCCGGTTCGTTCTGGATGGGGTGCAACGCGGCTGTTGACAATGAATGTGATTCAGATGAATTGCCGTATCACGAAGTGACGTTGAGCGGGTACTACATGGATAAGACAGAGGTAACGCAGAGCGAGTACAAGAAGTGCGTTGACGCTGGAGAATGTGGAACGCCGACATGCGACTGGGACCCAACCGGGACCCCAAACCGGCCGGTGGCATGCGTTGATTGGAATGATGCGACGGTGTACTGCGTGTGGGCGGGGAAGCAATTACCGACGGAAGCGGAATGGGAAAAGGCGGCACGCGGGACGGACGGCCGTAAGTATCCGTGGGGCAATGAAGCCGCGACGTGCGATTATGCTGTGATATCTAGTTGTACGGGTGATGCAATGGACGTTTGCAGTAAGTCGCCAGCGGGCGATAGTCCGTATGGGTTGTGCGACATGGCGGGAAACGTTTGGGAGTGGGTATCGGATTGGTACGGATCGGATTATTACACTGACAGTTCGTCGTCGAACCCGACCGGTCCGGTTAGCGGCTCAATCCGGGTCGTACGCGGCGGTAGCTTCGACTTCAGCGCCGGCAACCTCCGCGCGTCCAATCGCAGCGCCGGCGGCCCGTCGGCCATCGACGACAATCTCGGCTTCCGCTGTTCCAGGCCGCAATGAAAAACTGGATTACTGTTCCACTGTTCCTCTGTTTCCGGAATGTTCCGGGGTCGCCGCCGCGCCGCTGGCCCGTGCGCGACAGGGTCAAGCGAAGCAGACCCAGCGCACAGGGCCTGCAAGCGGCGGCGACCCGTTTTTGCAGCCAGCGATGTGCGTATTTTCATTTTATATGGCACGCTTTCCTGCGGCTTGTATGGGCGGATGAAAATACGCCCGAAAAGATGCTGGCTGGTTGTTGGGAAAAACAATGTCCGTTATTGAAGCAAGAATACTGACGATTCAGTGGGATTCCAGAACCGGGATGTTCGACGATTCGGTTCTGCGTCACCATCTTGTCAACCGCGAACTGGTGCGTTGCGTGCCGCAGTTTTTTGAACACCGGGGAGTTCCCTGCTGGTCGCTGTATATCGAAACCACCATCGTGCAGGGTGCGGTTATTCCGCGTGATCCGGTGTCGCCGGAACAACAGGCTACGATGGCGGATATCGCGGCGCAGATCACGCAGTTCGATGAAATCCAGAAAGTCAGGTACGAACGGATTCTTGCGTGGCGGGCCGACAGGGCCAGGCAGGAAGGATTCAAGTCATACATGATTTGCACCAACCGTCAGGCGCTGGATTTGGCGCGTGATGCGCCGGCGACCCTTGCCGCCCTGGGGAGGGTACACGGTTTCGGCGACAAAAAGGTCGCGAAGTACGGACGTCAGTTACTGGAGATACTGCATGGCAACTTCGGGACGGTTGGAAACGCTGGTGGTGTTCGAAAAGTGGATGCAGGCGACAAAGGAATTCCTTCAGATGTCGGCGGGATTCCCGAAGCGTCTGCGTCCATCGCTGTCCAGCCGCATGGAAATCCTGTTCCTGGAAATTCTGGAACACCTGACGACGGCGGCTTACACCAGGAATCGGGCCCAGGTTTTCAACCGGATTGATGATTCGTTGAACCGCCTGCGCGTTCTGGTCCGGCTGGCCCATGAAATCGGAGTGATATCCGACGGCCAATACGGCGGATTGGCCCGCACGATGACCGAAACCGGAAAGATGATCGGCGGCTGGCGTCGTTCGGGGCTACAAGTCCCCGAAATCCGCCCGAAGGAATCCCAGAAAACGGAACCGGAAGTCCCCGAAACATGATTGCCATCCCCACTTATGAAAACGTGCATTCATTCGGGGCGCTTCTGGCCGCGTTTCACAAGGCGCGTCGCGCCAAGCGGGGCAGGGGCGACGAGCCGGGATTTTATCTGGAACTGGAATCGAACCTGCTGTCCCTGTCCGATGAACTGCGGACACGAACCTTTGTTCCGGACGCGTATCGCTATTTCAGCCTTCACAACAAAAAAGACCGCGTGGTATCGGTCGCGTCATTTCGCGACAGGGTTGTCCATCATGCTCTGGTGGCGGAACTGGAACCGTTTTATGAATCGCGGTTCATTCCGACGTCGTTTGCCTGCCGGAAGGACAAGGGCATGCACCGGGCACTGCGGCTTGCGCATCACCTTTCGCGCCGGCACGGTTACTTCCTGAAGCTGGACATCCGCAAGTACTTCGATCATATCAGCCACCCGATCCTGCTGGACACGCTGGCGCTGGATGTCAGCGACGACGGAATACTCTGGTTGAGCAGGACCCTTCTGGCCTTTTTACGCCGCCTCGCCACCCTGTTGCCCGCCCCTTACCAGAATCTGGTCCGCTACCACGGGGTCTTCGCAAATCGCTCCAGGTACCGCAAGGCCCTGCCACACCCGCCAGTCAGGCCCAA
>JAGOFO010000137.1:2855-5813 GCA_017997155.1 Myxococcota bacterium | reverse complement strand
GGTCCGTGCCGACATTCGGTGGACACATGTGCTGGCGGCATCCCCGCGGAGTGCGATCCCTTCGAGGGCGCCACGATGGAGATCTGCAACGGTCTGGACGAGGACTGCGACGGCCACGTCGACAACGCCCTGTCATACCCCGCGCTGCTGATGGAACCGAACAACGACATTGGCTCGGCAATCAACCTCGGAGACGTGTTCGAAGGGAACCCGACCCGTTCTTTCCAGGCGATGATCTACCCGTACGGCGACGCGGACTACTACATATTCGAGGCGGTCGAGGGAGACCATTCCTGCCCGCTCGGATGGGATCAGGACTACAAGATCACGGTCACGCTGTTCAATCCGGTCGGGCCCGGCGACTGTCACGGCCAGACTGTGACGCTTTACAGTTCATCCGGCGTTGAGCTCGAGAGCGACATGGGCGCCAACTGCCTGACCCACACGCTCGAATACAAGTGGGACGGGGAATGCGGCCCCGACGACTCCCGCAAGTTCTTCCTGCGGATTGGCGCGATGTACGAAAACGGCGTCAGTTGCATGCCCTACGAAATTCGTCTGACCATGACCAAGATCTGACCCGGCCCAATCGCATCATTCCATCAATCCCGGACACATTCCTCGACGACTCGGAAAATTCCAGCACGGTCGTATAATACGCGCGCGAACGGAGGTGCCAGATGCTCTCATATGGAATCGATTACGTGGACCCGCAGGACCTGGTCGGCGAGACGCTCGGGGAGTGCAGGTTTCAGTCGCCGCTTTCGGCGCGGTATTTTGTCCAGGACTCCAGCCGTATTCTTCTTAACCAGGACAGGGATGGAGTCGTGACCGGAGTCGCGAACGGCGACGTCCTGCCATCGTTTGAACTGGCGGGGCCACGGTCGCGGATTTTCTTCGAGCCTCGGGAAGTCACGGCTGGAATCGTCACGTGCGGCGGCCTGTGCCCGGGCCTGAACGACGTGATCCGAGCGATCGTGATCGCGCTTGAGCGCAACTACGGCGTTCCGCGCATCCTCGGTTTCAGGTACGGGTTCTCGGGACTCGCCAGATCGGGCGGCTTCGACCCGATGATTCTGGACCGCGAGGTCGTGGACGACATCCATCAGGACGGCGGCACGATCCTGGGTTCGTCGCGCGGACCGAGGGACGCGGGAGAGATGGTTGACAGACTGGTCGAGCAGGGTGTCGACATGCTCTTCACGATCGGCGGCGACGGCACTCAACGCGGCGCTCAGACGATAGTTGACGAGATCCGGCGTCGCAGGCTCAGCATCGCGGTCGTCGGCGTGCCAAAGACGATCGACAACGATATCGACCTGATTTCACGCAGTTTTGGTTTCGAGACGGCCGTGACGATGTCGCGCGACGCGATCAAGGCCGCGCATACCGAATCAAAAGGATTCTCACGCGGGATCGGGCTGGTAAAGCTGATGGGACGCCAGTCGGGCTTCATCGCGGCCTCGGCCACACTGGCCCACAGCGAAGTTAACGTGTGTCTGGTGCCCGAGGTCGATTTCAGGATCGACGGGGACGGCGGTCTGCTCGACTGGCTGGAGAAACGCCTTCAGACCAGGCGCCACGCGGTCGTGGTGGTCGCCGAGGGTGCAGGACAGAGATACCTCGACAACGGCGTGAACGACGAGGAGACCGACGAATCGGGCAATATCAAGCTCAAGGATATCGGGGTGTACCTGCAGGGCGTGCTGAAGAATCACTTCAGCACGGGCCCGCTTGCCGCCCGCGTTTCGTACATCGACCCGTCCTACATCATACGTTCGATGCCCGCGACGGTTGGCGATTCCGCGTTCTGCCTGCAGCTCGGACACTGCGCGGTCCACGCGGCCATGGCGGGCAAGACCGGCATCGTCGTCGGTTCCTGGGCCGATCACTTCACACACGTTCCGATTAAAGCCGCGGTGGGACGCCGCAAGAAGATCGACCCGGATGGGATCCTGTGGCAGAACGTGCTTCAGGCCACCGGCCAGCCTGCAATGAAACCGTAGGTGCGAACCGCCTGCGCCAGGGGCGAACCGCCTACGCCAGGGGCGAATGTGATTCGCCCCTACACGGGCGGGTCTGCACGAAATCCTGCGGCTCGTAGGGGCGAATGATAATTCGCCCTTTTGGTCAGGGTCGGGGTCGGGGACGGGGACGGGGTCCGACGTAGGGGCGAATGACAATTCGCCCTGCCTCGAAGACAAACGAAACAACATCAAATCCGCGTTCGAAACAATGAAGGCCTTTTTGTTCCAACAAACTCCATGAAACAAAGACGTTCGATCCGTCTTCAAGGCTTTGATTACGGCAGTGAAGGCTGGTACTTCGTCACGCTTTGTACCCACAACCGCCAGTGCATTTTCGGTGATATCCATTGCGACACCGTTCGCCACTCATTGCTTGGACAAATCGCACAGGAACACTGGTTGAGGATTCCTGAATTCTTCCCCTGGGTCACTCTGGACGAATTCGTGATCATGCCGAATCACATGCACGGGATCATCTGCATCGATGAGCACGAGCATTCGGAGCCAATCCCGGTAACCGCCACGACAAAACCGGTCGGGACTCGCGGAACACTCGGATCCATGATCAGGGGATTCAAATCCGCGGTCACAAAGAACGCCAGGCTGAAATCCGGGGCAAAAGAAGTCTGGCAACGTAATTACTGGGAGCACATCGTGCGAGGCCATGAGTCTCTCGTCGCCATCCGGGAATATGTGGTCAACAACCCTTTAAGATGGGATTGTGACAGTCTCAACCCTCAGAACCAAGCGACACGGCGAATGTGATTCGCCGCTACACGGAAGGGCAATTCGCACGGTTTCAACGGCGAACCGCCTACGCCAGGGGCGAATGTAATTCGCCCCTACACGGGCGGGTCTGCACGAAATCCTGCGGCCCGTAGGGGCGAATGATAATTCGCCCTTTTGGTCAGGATCGGGGACAGGTTCCGAC
>JAGOFO010000137.1:0-2755 GCA_017997155.1 Myxococcota bacterium | reverse complement strand
AATCCTGCGGCCCGTAGGGGCGAATGATAATTCGCCCTTTTGGTCAGGATCGGGGACAGGTTCCGACGTAGGGGCGAACCGCCTACGCCAGGGGCGAATGTAATTCGCCCCTACACGGGCGGGTCTGCACGAAATCCTGCGGCCCGTAGGGGCGAATGATAATTCGCCCTTTTGGTCAGGATCGGGGACAGGTTCCGACGTAGGGGCGAATGAAAATTCGCCCTGTCAGGGCGGGATCAGGCGACGGGCGGGCGGACGATGCAGTCCTTCAGCCAGGCCTTCTTTTCCATTTCACGGACCAGGGCAGCCTCGCGTTCCTTGTTGAGATAGTCGGCCTTCTGGAACGGGTAAACGAAATTCGTGTGTTCGTCGTAGGTGCCGTTCATGATGGCGACGGTGTCCTCGATGATCACGCGCTCCTCGTCGGTCGGGATCACAAAAATCCTGACCGCCGAATCAGGGGCGCTCAGCTCGCACTCCGCCGACCTGGTCTTGCACGGGGCGTTCTTTTTGTAGTCCATCCTGATGCCCATGCACTCGAGCCCGCGACAGACGTTTTCACGAATGTACGGCGACATCTCGCCCACCCCGGCAGTGAACACGATCGCGTCCACGCCGCCGATCGCGGCGATGTATCCGCCGACGTACTTCTTCAGCCGATGAACCTCGATGTCCAGCGCAAGCTGCGCCAGCTTGTCGCCGGCCGCGGCCGCGTCTTCCTCGTCGCGACGATCGACGTACTTGCCGTCGGTCAATCCCAGAACGCCGGACCTCTTGTTCAACAGGTTGTTCATCTGGGCCGGCGTCAGGTTCATGCGATCCATCATCATCAGGTCGATGGCCGGATCGTGGTCGCCCGCTCGAGTGCCCATCACCAGACCTTCCAGCGGCGTCAGGCCCATCGAGGTGTCATAGCTGACGCCGTTCCTGACGGCGTTCGCGGACGCGCCGTTACCGATGTGAAGGGTGACGATGTTCGTGGACAGCGGGTCCTTGCCCAGCAGCGCCGCGGCGCGCTTGGCGCAGTACAGCAGCGACGTGCCGTGGAAGCCGTAACGACGGACGCCGTGCTGCGTGTACCATTCACGCGGCAGGGCGTACATGAATGAGTGTTCGGGCATCGTCTGGTGCCACGCCGTATCCACCACCATCACATGCGGGACGTTCGGCATTACTTCACGCGCGGCCTCGATGCCCAGAACGTTCGGCGGGTTGTGCAGCGGCGCCATGTCGAAAAGCGATTTGACAACCTCGACGACCTCGTCGGTGATCAGGACGGACTTCGTGAACTTCTCGCCGCCGTGCACCACGCGGTGCCCAACGGCCGCGATCTTATCCAGGCTGTCTACTACGCCATGCTCCTTGCCGGTGATAGTGCCCAGCAGCAGTTTCATCGCCTCTTTGTGGTCGGGGCATCCGTGCTCGATCTTCACGCTTTCGCCGCCATAACGGCTGAATTTGATGAAAGATCCGTCGATTCCGACGCGCTCGATGATGCCACTGCACACGGTCACGCTTTCTTCGTAGTCGAAGAGCTGGAACTTCAGCGACGAACTGCCTGAATTAAGGGAAAGGATCAGCATTGCGAAAACCTCCGATAAGACCGCCGGATGCGGCCGCAGAAACCGGCGTCGGGTGGCGCCGGCGACAACACACGCGAATCAGTCGACTCCGCCGGCCTGGACCGCCGTGATGGTAACGACGTTCACGATGTCCTCGACAGAACAGCCGCGCGAGAGATCGTTGACCGGCTTGCGCAGACCCTGCAGGAAAGGACCGATCGCGGACGCCTTTGCCAGACGCTCGACCAGCTTGTAACCGATGTTGCCCGCCTGCAGATCCGGGAAGACAAGGACGTTCGCCTTTCCCGCGACCGGGCTGCCGGGCGCCTTCAGCGCGCCGACCTTGGGCACCATCGCGGCGTCGGCCTGGAGTTCACCGTCCAGATCCAGGTTCGGGGCCAGTTCCTTCGCGATCCTGGTCGCCTCGACGACCTTGTCGACCAGCGGGTGCTTCGCGCTGCCCTTCGTCGAGAAGGAAAGCATCGCCACATGGGGCTCCATGCCGCAAAGGACACGGGCGGTCTCGGCGGACGATATCGCGATCCCGGCCAGCTGGGTAGCGTCGGGGCAAGGCGTGACCGCGCAATCCGCGAACACGAACAGGCCGTCGTCGCCAAACTGGCAGTCCGGCACAACCATCAGAAACGCAGAGGACACTGTCGAAATGCCGGGCGCCGTCTTGATTATCTGCAGTGCCGGTCGGATCGTGTCGCCGGTCGAATGAATCGCGCCGGAAACCAGCCCGTCCGCGTCACCGGCGTAGACCATCATCGTGGCGAAGTAGACCGGATCACGCACTATCTGATCCGCCTCGACCATGTTAATCCCCTTGGCCCTGCGAAGTTCGTAGAACGTCTGGACGTAGCCCTGGAGAAGGTCGGACGTGTTCGGATCAACGATCTGCACACCTTTGATGTTGGCATGCTCGACGGCGGCAACGTTACGAACCTCGTTCTCGTCGCCGACCAGGATAACCGTGGCCAGCCGTTCCTCGGCGATGATGGCCGCAGCTTTCAGCGTGCGAGGCTCGGTGCCTTCGGGCAGCACGATCCTTTTGATGTTGCGCCGCGCGCGCGACTTGAACGCGTTCATCAATTCGAACTGAAGCATTGTTAACCCCTCGTAAAGCCACGAAGCGTTCGAACGCGGTGGCGAATACCGAAAAACACCGCGGGAGTTTATCAGATAAGCCG
>JAGOFO010000136.1 GCA_017997155.1 Myxococcota bacterium | reverse complement strand
CGTAGCCGGCCACGGCATCGGCGCGACCCTCGACAATATCGGCCATGAAGCGGTCGACCTGTTCGGCGAGGCGCCATCCATGGCGTTCGTCACGGTCAAAGAGGTGGACATCCCCTGCCTGACCCTGGCGGCGGAAAAAGCGGGAGTGAGCGCGATCCGTATCGGAACCACGGGCGGGCCCGCCCTGTCGGTAAAGGGTCTGTTCGACATCCCGGTCGCCGATGTCATCGCGGCCACCACGAAGTCTTTGTAGCCCGAAACGGTACGACACCCGCGAACACTGACACGACAATCCCGGCCCCGGGTTACGTCCACCCGCGGCCCTGCACGTCCTGACGTTCATCATCGCGCTGCAGGTGCGGAAACAACGCCTCGTTCAGACTGACCTGTCCGCCCGTCAACTCGACGATTCTCATCGCGAGTTCGGGTGACGGCCGTCTTCCCCTGATCCGGCTGCTCTGGCGCTCGGTCGCCAGTATCTCGCTGAGATAGCTCTGCGATACCCCCAGGCGTCTCGCCACCTCCGTCTGGGTCGCCCCTGTTGTCATCATGTATTCATGCAGCTTCATGACCGATCCAATCGGGAGACGGTTTTATCTTCGCCTACAGCGAATAATTTGGCAACGCGGCACCGCTCCGGCGTCTTCACCGAAACAAGACAAGACACGAACCTGATTCAAAAACCGCCGGTCAACCGCGAGCCAGACGACCGTTTCCGACATAAACCAACCATTCAGCTTCTTCGTTCTTAGCGAAGTCTCAGCGAGTAGCCTTGCCACATCCGCGCCGGCAATTGACAATCACGTCGATATAATCGCAGAATGCGATAATCCGCCGGAGACCGGTATGAAGCCCCCCGCCAACAGAATCCGCGAGCTGCGAAAGGCACGTGGATGGAGCCAGGCTGATCTGGCAAGGATGGCCGGACTCAGGTCGGTGGGACATTTTTTGAACCTCGAAACGGGAAAGAAGGCAAGCGCCGCGGCGTGCATGCAGATCGCCAGGGCACTGGATGTACCGGTCGAGGAACTCGGCGTCGATTTTTCGCAGAACCAGCCGGATAACAACGCGGCTGTCTGCAGGTCAAAACCGCACTACAGGCTGCCGGTACGCGCCAGGGTGGTCGGCGGCCAGGCAGACGAGGCGATCGAGTACCAGGATTCACCGTTCGACTGGGAATGGAGCGACGAGGGACCGCGTGACCGATGCCAGATCATCGAGATCTTCGGTGACTCGATGGAACCGCTGTTCATGGCCGGCGATCGCCTGGTCGTCAGGTTCGACGAGTCGCCGATCAACGGTGACGTCGTGGTCGCGGAGTACGTCCAGGACGTGGATACCCCGCGGCAGATGACCGTCAAGGTCTACCGCCGCAAGGGCGAAGTCGTCTCGCTTGAGCCTTTGAACCGGAAGAAGTACCGCACCGTGGTCATGGACGACCACTGGCGCGTCGTCGCCGTCATGATCAAACACATCCGTCGCAACGTCCGCGGCTATCACGACAGGCTCCAACCCTGATCCCGTCGCAGAAGGGCGAATGTAATTCGCCCCTACGCCTGAACCTGTCCCTGATCCTGATCCTGATCCTGATCCTGACCCTGTCCCTGACCCTGCCATCCGCATCTGCAAGCAGCCAGAGGGGATCCGTACCAGCACCGCCAGCCATGCCCGTGTAGGGGCGAATTACATTCGCCGTTTAGAGTTACATCCTGTGACACACCGAAGCCATGGTGGATGCGGTTCGCCATTCGATACAAATTTCGCTGTGCGAAAAAAATCAAATCTACATTCCCAACACAACGTGGCATTCATGAAGGCGGTTCACCACCGCACCACATCGACTCGACCTTGCAAGGGCTCGGGCGCACAGACTTTCCGCTGACGGCTCGGTTCTTCCAGATTTGAATAACCAGCATGATAGATTTTTCGTTGACAGCGAAGCTTTGACACTGTATTTTCAAAAAAGGTCAAACGCGATTATCCGGGAGAACTTGATTGGGGGGCTCCGCTCCTTGTAGGGCCTCGGGCTTCGCGAATACCTGAGGTCGTGACGACTTTCGGGCGTCGGAAGCGAAATTGCTTTCATGGCGGACCAGGTTATTCTCACATTCAGGAGTGTCTCAAATGAAGAAGGGAATCCAGTCGGTTCTTGTCGCCGCGGTGGTCATGACGGCATCCGCGTGTTCGACGGTCGGAGTCATCGTGCCGGTAACAAAGCCAGCGGAAATCAACCTAAAAGGAAAAAACGAAATCATCGTGAATGACATTGTGCCAGCGAATCCAGCAAACCCACACCTCGTTCAAGGGGGTCAGATTCTGGCGGACATGGTCCGTGAACGCCTTGCCGAATCCAATTTCACGATTATTGACCGCAATCATCTTGGTAGCGTAATGATGGAACTGCAACTCGGCGCTTCGGACCTCGCGAGTCCGGAAGGACAAGCCAAGCTTGGAAAACTGATGACAGGCTCGGTGATGGTGTCAGGCCGCATGGACAACTACGAAGCCGGCAGCGACGTCACAGCCGAAAAACGTAAATGCACGCGGTACGAGGACGGCCAGGAAATCGTTTACCCGTGTGTAGTCTACACTCGAAAGGCCTTTTCCAACGTGAGGGCCAGTTTCAACGTAATCGATATCCAGTCTGCCCAGAATCTGAAGACCAAAGTGCTTACCTGCAAAAACACCGCATCAACACAGGCAACCGATGCCGAACCAGACGACATTGATCTTGATGCCCTGCGCGAGGAGTGTGCGTTGAAAGTCGCCGCTGATTTCGCAAAGGTGATCGCTCCATGGACCCAGCGCGTGGAGGCTTTTTTCCAGAAGGATGGTTCCCTGCCGACTCTTGAGATCGGGATCAAGTACGCGCAGGCCGGCGATTGGAACTCCGCCATCGCCAATTTCCAGAAAGCAATCGATGAATCTGCCTCGAATCCGGATATTAAGGTTAAGGCGGCCGGCAAAGCTTACTGGAATATGGGACTTGCACTGGAGTTCACCGGCAAATTTGACGAAGCTGCAAAACACGTGAAGAAGGCCTACGAACTGACCAACGACGGCGATTATTTGTCCGAACTGGATAACATCAAGAGGATGAAGGCCGACCAGGCCAAACTTGATCAGCAGCTTCAGGACGCCGGGTCGTCACCGGCGCAACAGTGACCGTCGAACGGGGCGACCTGCCGGATTTCGTTGCACGGAGCGGTTCCATCCTATCTTCTGCAGAGTGTCATCCCATGATGAAGACCTCATGCCTTCTAGGCAACGCCAGCCATCAATGGACGACTGAACGTTTCCTTAGAATCATGCTGACTGTGTTTGTTTTTCTCGGTACTGCATGTGCAGGACAGCGTCAGTTGTTTGTACGTGAAGCCTCAAAACCGACACCACCCTCCTGGCTGACAAACATTCCGTTCGACGCAGAGTTCGTTTACGCGGTGGGCTCTTCCTCCGGTGCGGAATCCTTACAAACGGGCAGGGAAATCGCGCGGAACAGCGCGGCAGGTCAACTGTCTGCTTTCATAGGCGTTGACGTCGAAAGTGGTTTCGGTATCAGGACCAGCCATGACGACAGATTCGGCACTAACACAACTATCGACGCCCGTTCCACGACCCGCACATCCGCCAAGCTTCTTGAGATTGACGTGGTTGACGAATATTACGTCAGGACGACTCGAGAAGCTGGCAGGGTCCGCGAAGAACGCTTCGACGTTCATCTTTTGTGTCGATACCGAAAGTCAAGCGCGGCAGAAGAGCGTGAAAGGCTGAATCGTGAAAACGAGCAAATCACAAGCAACGCGATGAACCTTTTCCTTGATGCAACAAACCGTCAGGGAGCCCCCAGTCAAACTGCTCTCGCGAAGTTGACGGCGGTCAAAGCAATGCTGGAGAGAGTTCCAGACTCCACACCGTTGCCATTCGAAAATCCCTTTGGTGCCGACGAAAACGCAGGAACTCTGAAAAGAGAAGTGGCTAACGAATTGAGAGCCATGGAGGCACATTGTCGAACCTTGATAATCGATCTCGACGCCACCAGCCTGGCCTCGAACCGAAAACTCACATTCGTACGAGAACTTGGACAAACTTTGACTTCAAAGGGCGTCGCTATTGGCGGCGATGGTCGATTTGTGATGGTAGTGGGGAACCTGGAGTTCACGGCGGGTGGATATGTCTTCGCCAAACGGGTGGTATCCGTTTCCTACTCATACGAGATTCGCGACCTGTGGAATAGCGGCCGGGTGATCGGAAGTGGTTCGGGTATATCGAAAGGATTTGGAAACAGTTTCGACGACGCAGCAGACGATGCCACACGCGCGGCGGCCAGTCGGATCGGTCTGGAGGCCGTTGGAAGACTCTCCGCGCCATGTCTCTCAATCTATCGTTTAAACGATGGGTTCTGGTCAAGACTTCTGTTGATTTTCCGGGGATAGGGTTGATCCTGAGCCTGCTCCAAAAGATGGACATCCGAGATAAGGGGGAGAGAATGAAACGGTCCCCCGAGGGAGCGGAAGGATGTCGAGAAGAGCACGCAGGGTATTTACGAAGGAAGAGAAGTCGGACGCAGTAGGCCTGGTCCGTCGAAGCGGTCTGAGCATCGCGCAGATCGCGCGTGACCTGGACATTGGTGAAAACAGTCTCCGAGCGTGGGTGAAGCAGGCGGACATCGACGATGGCCGTGGTCCTGATGGGGAACTGACGACGACGGAGCGTGAAGAGTTGAGGCGTCTTCGTCGCGAGAACCGTCATCTGCAGATGGAGCGGGATTTTTTAAGAAAAACCGCGGCCTACTTCGCGAAGGACACGACGCGTACGAAGTGATGCGTGTGGAGCAGGCCAATTACCCGGTGTCCCTGATGTGCAAGGAATTTGAGGTGTCGCGTAGCAGCTTTTATGCCTGGCAGAAGCGTAGCGGGTCTGCGAAGCGTGCCGAGGCGGAAGCGGCGCTGGTGGCAGAGATAAAGGTACTCCACAAAGCGAGCCGGGAGACCTACGGTAGTCCCCGCATCCACGCGGATTTGGTTGCTGGCGGCCACAGGGTCGGTCGGAAGCTGGTGGCGAAACTGATGGCAAAGAACGGGATTGTCGGCTGTCCGAAGCGAAGGCGTCGGAATACGACGGACTCGAATCACAACGAGCCGCCGGCGCCGAACCTTCTGAACCGGAACTTCAAGCCTGACGCCCCGAACAAGGTTTGGGTGACGGACATAACGTATATCCGGACGGCCCGTGGCTGGACGTACCTGTCGGTCATCCAGGATCTGTTTAGCCATGAAATCGTGGGCTGGTCGTACGCGGACCACATGAGGACGGAACTGGTGCTTGAATCGCTGTACATGGCCATGCGCCGCCGTAATCCGGCCAAGGGTCTGCTCGTGCACAGCGACCGTGGCTCGCAGTACGCCAGCCGGGAATTCCGCAAAGAACTGAAGACCTTTGGTATCGAGCAAAGCATGAGCCGGAAGGGCGACTGCTGGGACAACGCCTGTGCCGAGAGCATCTTCTCGACCATCAAGCGGGAACTGGTCTACCAGAGCCACTGGGCCAGTCTGGAAGCGGCCCGGCCAGACCTGTACGAGTACATCGAAGTGTTTTACAACCGGAAACGAAGGCACTCCTCAAATGGTTACCTGAGTCCGGTCGATTACGAAAGGCTTGTCCTTTCTGGCGCTGCCGTGGCAGCATAACTGACATGTCCATTTTTGGGGTACAAGGCCAATCCAGATCAACTCACAACTGATAGGAGTTTCAAATGCGTTCATGGCGCGAAATGCATATTCCATGTTTTTTGCTTGCGCTTGTCATGCTTGCGGCAGGGGGTTCAAATGGATGCGGAAATCCGGAT
>JAGOFO010000135.1 GCA_017997155.1 Myxococcota bacterium | reverse complement strand
GATTCCGAGGAGAACCTGGGGCGCCTGTTCGGCCTGCTGAACATGTACCGCGAGCGCTATCCGGCGGCCTTCGCGCGTGATGAGGCGCTGGTCAAGCGCCTGAACGATCTGAAGGGTATCGCCGGCAGGAAGAACCGTTCGGCGGCCGGGATGTCCCAGGTCACCGAGTTGCTGAACCAGGGCAAGTACGCCGAGGCCAGGGCCGTCCTGGACAGCATGATGATGGCGTCCGCGCAGGACGTCGAGGCTCTGTACTACTACGGCAAGATCGCGATGGGCACCGGCAAGCCGGAAGAGGCTCAGAAGTACTTCGAGATCGCGCTGATGCGCAATCCGGGCGTGGTCTCGCCGAAGTACTTCCTTGCCGAGGCGCTGGTCGCCCAGGATCGCCTGCTCGAGGCGAAGGCGCACCTGTCCGATATCATGGGCAAGGACCCCAGACACCTTCCTTCCAGGGTGCTGGCCGCGAAGATCGCCATCAAGGAAAACAATTTCGACGAGGCCCGCAGGCTGGCCGGCGAGGTGATCACGAACGGCACGCCCGGGGTGGACACGAACGACATTTTCGAGGCTCACCGCATCCTGGCGAAGGCAAACGAGGCCGCCGGCGACGATGACGCGCGGCTGAACGAGTTGAAGTCGGCGCTGAATCTCAAACCCGCGGACGAGCCGACCGTGATCGAGGCCGGTCGTCTGATGATCGCGAAAGACCGGCGCTCGGGCGTGTTGGACGTACTCAGACCCTGCCGCGAGGCGGGCTGCGCGACCGAGGACTTCCTGCTGGTGTTCGCGTCGGCCGCATATCTTGAGGAAGAGACGGAGCTGGCCGAGGCGGCCGTGGCCGAGGGCGTCCAGAAGTATCCGCAGTCCCCGCGGTTCCCGGTGCTTGTCGGACGGTACCACCTGACAAAGGACCACTTCAGGGCGGCCGAGGATTCGTTGAAGAAGGCCATCGAACTGGATCCGGCCTTTATCGAGGCTTACGAGCTTCTGGCGATGGCGCTGAAGATGGAAGGCAAGTACCCGGAGGCGATACAGACGCTTGTCCAGGGAATGGGCGTCTTCGGCGAGAAGGGCTACCTGATGGTGCTGATGGCGGAAATTCAGATGGACATGAAGGACGTCGTCGGCGCGGAGGGCTCGCTGCGGAAGGCGGTTCAGCTTGAACCTGATAACGATTCCGCGCAGATGCGGCTGGGCATGGTGGTCAAGCAGCAGGGCAGGAACGACGAAGCCGCGGCCATCCTGAACGTTCTGGAAAAGAAGAGGGCTCTTGATTTCGATGGCACGGTCGCGCTGGCTGACGCATATCTGGAGGTAGGGGAATCCTCGCGGGCGAAGTCCATTCTCGAGAAGCTGGTCGCCGACAACCCGGACAGGCCCGAGGCGGCGAACGCGCTGGGCCGCGCCCTGGGGCAGTGCAAGGAGTACGACAAGGCCAAGGACGTGCTGGTAAAGGTTCGCATCCGGTTCCCGGCCAACGCCTGGGCCAACCTGTACCTGGGCGATGTCTACATGGAGTTGAAGGATTTTCAGCAGGCGATTTCCTACTACACCGACGCGGTGAAGCTGGAGGGTGAGAATTACGGCTTCAGGCTGGCGCTTGCCCGCGCATACCTGGCTCTAGACACGGTCGACGGCGAGACCGAGGCCCGCAAGCAGCTTGACGTCATCATCGCCGCGTACGCCGCCGACGAGGTTCCACAGGATCAGCGTGTGGCCGAGGTCTATCTGCTGCGCGGCAGGATCCACTTCGGACGCGAGAAGTATCCGCAGGCGATGAAGGACTTCCAGGACGCCCTGTCGCTGGCCCCGTCAAGGCGCGACATCATGGTCGAGTTCGGTAAAGCCCTTTACGAGATGGGCCGTTACGATGACTCGGTTCCGTATTTCAAGCAGGTGATTGAGGGCGACGCCCAGAACCCGGACGCGAATTACTTCCTGGGCCGGGTCTATCTGCGGCAGGGTGAGCAGGGCCGCGCGATCGACTATCTGGTAGCCTCGGTCAAGCGCAACCCGTCAAGGTTCCCCGAGGCCCACCGTCTGCTGGGGTTGATCTACCGCGACCGCGGTCTTGAAACGCTTGCGCGCGACTCTTTCAAGGCTTACCTGCGTTACGTCCCGGATCGCAAGTCAAGCGAGGCGATCGAGGTCCAGCGCATGCTGGAACGTGATTCCTACTGAACCTCGACCGGGTTTTCACCCCATCCACAGTTGCCTTTCAACAGCAGTCCGCGCAGGGCGGTGATCACGTCGTCGGAAGGGTCTATCGAGGCACGCAGCGAACTGCCGCGCAACCTCATCGTGCCGACGCCACGCACATGCAGGTGAAACTCGATTGGAGTGGGGCCCGGGTTCGCCTGGGCGATGGACAGGATGGAATCGCACAGATCGGCCAGGGCCCTGCAGGTTTCGATCCTGACCACCACCGCCCGCGCAAGGCGCCGTCTGGCCTCGGTGATCGGCTGAAGCGCGTCGGCGAGAATGCGGTATTTCACTTCCTCGGTGTCCTGGTTTTTGTCGATGGCGATTCTGCCGTTCACCAGCAGCGGTTCGGAGACGCCCTTCACCTTGTCCCAGCGATCGATGACGCGCGCGTAAATCGCGCATTCAATCAGGCCGGTCCCGTCGTCCAGGGTCACGAACGCCATCCGTTCACCCTTCTTCGACAGCTTCTCGGTCACGCCCAGAACCATGCCGGCCATCAGGACCGACTGTCCCTTCATCTCCTCGTCGAGGCTCATCACCTGAACCACGTCGAAGTTTGTCAGGTCGTCGCGGTACGAATCGATCGGGTGCCCGGTGACGTAGTATCCCAGCGCGTCGCGTTCGTACGCCAGCATCTCGCGTGAGGGCCACTCGTCCAGCGGCGGCGGTCCCTGGTCCACGGATTCCGACGAGTCGATGTCCTCGAACAAGCCGAACTGTCCGGCCTCGCGGTCTTCCCGACGCCTGGCGGCCGAGTCGATAAGCGTTGCCAGTCCCTCGAAGAGCGCGCGGCGAGTGTGTCCAAAGCCGTCGAAGGCTCCGGCCCTGATAAGGCTTTCGATGACGCGCCTGTTCACCTTCCTGGTGTCGATGCGCGACAGGAAGTTCTCGACGCTTGTGAAGGGACCTTCCTGTCTGGCCTGGATGACCAGTTCGATCGCCGAGTCGCCGACGCCCTTGACCGCGGTCATGCCGAAGCGGATGGCGGCCTCGGTCGTTCCATCCGGCCTGGTGATGTCCTCGACGGAAAAATCCGGCCCGGACGTGTTCACGTCAGGGGGAAGAACCTTGATGCCCATCTCGTGCGCTTCGTGGATGAAACGCATCACGTCGTCCTGCTGGGATTTCTTCGCGTAAAGGACGGCGCAGATGAACTCGACCGGGTAGTGCGCCTTCATGTACGCCATCTGGTAGGAGATGTAGGCGTACGCGACGCTGTGACTCTTGTTGAAGCCGTACTCGGCGAACTTGGCGAGTTTGTCGAACAGGTCCGTCGAGACCTCGCGCGGGATGCCGTTGCCGATACAGCCGTCGATGAACGGCTGTTTCTGTTTCGCGATGGCGGCGGCGTCCTTCTTGCCCATGCCCTTGCGCAGGATATCCGCCTGTCCCAGGCTGAAACCGCCCAGGCGGGCGGCGATAAGCATGACCTGCTCCTGGTACAGAACCGTGCCGTATGTCTCGTTCAGGATTTCGCGCAGCGAGTCGTGCGCGTACTCGGCCTTCTTGTGGCCGTGCTTTACGGCGATGAACTCCTGATCGACGTTGCTGGCCAGTGGACCGGGCCGAAACAGCGCGATGGCCGCGACTATGTCTTCCAGGCGGTCGGGGCGCATTCGCATGACCTGCTTGGTGATGCCGGCGGTTTCAAGCTGGAATACTCCGGCGGTGCGTCCGGAGCAGATCAGTTCGAAAGTGGCCGGGTCGTCCAGCGGGATCTTGTTTATGTCGAAGTCCGGGTCGCGACGGGCCCTGATGTTGCTTATCGCATGGTCGCTGATGGTCAGTGAAAGCAGCCCCAGAAAGTCGAACTTGATCAGGCCGACCGAGTCAAGGTTGCCCATGTCGTACTGGGTAACGACCGATCCGTCGTCGTTCTTGTACAGCGGAGCATAGGTGCGGATCGGACGGTCGGCGATGACGACACCGGCGGCGTGCTTGCCGGTCTGCCTGGCCAGACCCTCGATCCTGAGGGAAAGATCCCACAGCCTGCCGAACCGGCTGCCCGGCACGCAAAGTTCCATGATGCGCTTGTCCGCCTCGGCCGCCTTTTCGAGAGTGGTGCCCGGCGCCTCGGGTATCATCTTGGTCAGCATGTCTCCTTCCTCGAAGGAGAACCCGAGCACGCGCGCGGCGTCCTTGATGGCCGCTTTTGCCTTGAGCTTACCGAACGTGACGATCTGGCAGACCTGATCCTGACCGTACCTTTCCGTTACATAGTCGAAGGTCTTAAAGCGACGGTCCCGGCAGAAATCTATGTCGAAGTCGGGTGGCGAGATGCGTTCCGCGTTCAGGAAGCGCTCGAACAGAAGGTCGTACGCCATCGGATCGACGTCGGTGATGCCGATCGCGTAAGCGACAAGCGAACCAGCGCCCGAACCGCGTCCCGGACCGACCGGAACACCGTTGCGACGGCTCCAGTTTATGAAATCCCACACGACCAGGTAGTACGTGTCGAAATGGAGCTTGATGATTATGTCGAGTTCGTAATCCAGTCGTTTCCGGTACACATCGTGTTCGATGACGCGGCCGGTTCTGTTCGGCGCGGCCAGTCTTCCGGCGAGGCCTTCGCTTGCGAGCCTGCGAAGGTACTGGTCGGTGGGTGACCCGTCATCGGGCGTGAACACCGGGAAGAAGTGCGTCTTCGATCGGAAGAGCGTGTCGCCCTCGATCGAGTCGGCGATGACGACTGTGTTGTCGACGGCCTCGGGGCACCACGAGAAGATGCGGCGCATCGTCGCCTCGTCCGCGAAATGGAACGAGTCGAGCGGGTAGTTGTCCAGCGCGTCAATGGACAGGGTCCGGCGCTTTTCGATCGCGACGAGAACGGCGTGAGCGGCCGCGTCCTCGCGGTCGAGGTAGTGGACGTTGTTGGTGGCGACGCACGGTATCCCGAGTCGTCCGCCGAGTTCGTGCAGAGCGTGGTTGACTGTCTTCTGTTCGGCCAGGTCGTTGCCCTGCAACTCCAGATAGAAGCGGCCCGGTTCGAATATGTCGCGGTAGCGTTCGATGACGGCGGCGACGTCCTCGCCGCGCAGGACTGCCTGCGGGATCTCGCCCCCCAGGCATCCGGACAAGCCGATCAGGCCGGCGGAGTGAGCACGCAGTATCTCGAGGTTCGTGCAGTGAACGTCCTGGCGCGGACTGTTGATTGCCGCATCGGAAAGGATGTCGCGCAGATTCGCGAAACCTTCCGACGTGCGACAAAGAACCACGAGGTGAAACGGTGCCGAAGTGCCGTTCGTGTCGATCAGCAGTTCGGAGCCGTAGATGTACTTGACTCCGGGGATTTCCTTCTTTTTCGCGACGGCGCTGAGCTCGAGCGAGCCGAACACATTCATCGTGTCGGTAAGGGCGACCGCGTCCATCTGCAGCATCTTGACCCGCCTGAGAAGCGGTTCGATCTGGACCGTCGAATTCAGCAGCGAGTAATGCGAGTGGACGTGGAGGTGGACAAAGGCCATTTCAATACCTGCAGGTTTGCCGGAACGATCGAATCCCGGAGTATCCGGAAGCCCAAGTGAGGTTATCAGTTTAATGCCCCCGGTTGAAGGGGAGGGGGCGGCCCGGGGAGAATTATGAACATGTTGTTGCGTACGTCGACGGCGAACCGCCCCGGTCAGGGGCGAATGTGATTCGCCCCTACGAGAACGGCCCAATTCCGGCGTAG
>JAGOFO010000134.1 GCA_017997155.1 Myxococcota bacterium | reverse complement strand
GAACTGGGTCATCTCGGCCGACACATTGCAAACCTCGCCCTGCTTCAAGGCCCAATCCTCGGTGCGGCCCTTCAAAACGCCCAGCGTGTTCGTCCCGGCCAGGACATTGGCGGTCGGCGTGATCGAGACCGTGGTGTCGCCCTCTTCGACTGCCACGATCGCGATGTTGGCGCCCAGATACTGGCCGACCCCGTTCAAGCCCAGGTTGGGCATCGTAACCACGCGGTAATGGCGGCCGAGCACGTTGGTCGGCAGCAGCAGCGACGCGTCGTTCGAGAAGACATCGACGTTCTCGAGCGGGTTGAACTGGTACGCGACGATCGGCAGGTTCGCCTTGATGTGGTAGGTCTGATCGGTGATTCCCACGCCATAGAGGTTCAAGGGATCCAGGCTGATGATGGTCGCGACGCCTGCCGGAGCGTTGACGGTCTTGACCACCGTGTCGCCCTGGTACACCTTGACGGTTGCGTCCAGCTGGTCGTAAGTGTTGGAAACGACCACCGCGAAAGGCGCGTTCTCGCCGTAGTAGGGCGGATCGGTGTCCTTGTACTGCTCCATATCGATCGCGTAGTACTCGCAGCCCTTGTTCGTGTAGAACTTCGAGGTGAACTCGCAAAGGTTGATGCACTGCCCCATGTGGCAGATGTCGCCGTCGTGCAGATCCCAGCAGTCCACGTCCGCCACGAACCCCGAGCCGTCCATGGCGCACTTCTTGACCTTGGTCGACCCGTCGCAGATCGTCTTGCCGGGGATGCAGGCGAGGCATTCGCCGTTCGCGCAGGTCAATTCACCCGTGCAGGTCTGCTCGACCCAGCCGGAGCCGTCTTCCTTGCAGCGGCGGGCAAGCTTGTCCGAGGGGCAGTCGCCCAGGTTCGGCGGGCACAGATAGCAGGCGCCATCGACGCAGTACTTGTTTTCGATGCTGCAGTCGGTTTCCTGCATCTGGGATCCTTCGGCATTGCAGACCTTGGCGACGTTCTTGACGCACAGCTTTTCATTCGGCTGACATTCCGTAACGCCGCAGACATACCCTTCAAGGCAGAATCCCCTGCCCTGGCAGTCGGACTGCGTCACGCACTCGACACAGACACCGCGGGCCACCAGACAATGGGGACGATCCGACTTGCAGTCGTCGTCGCTGTCGCACTCGTCGCCCATCGGAATATCCACGCCGACCGGAACATCGTTGTCGTACCTGATATCGAGGCCGTGGATGAAATCGTAGTTAAGGACATCCCTGGCGCCTTCGCTGGTGCAGGACGCCATGAGCGCCAGAATGATGAAACTTGCCAGCGTGGACAACGTCCGCCCAAACTTGAACTTACCGGACATGCAGACCCCCGGGATTTCGTACTTCCCTGAATATTACATTAAAGCGATTTCGGAAAAAACAGTGATTGTTAGGGGAAACAGGCTTTTCTGGGTAATAGTATCTTAACCGGCGATGTCAGAGTCACCGTGTCTGGATGATTATTCAGCCGGCCCGGTCAGATCGGCTGTCAATGTGTGATCGCCAGGCCCGACGGCGACCCGCAGGTGTCCTCCGAACTCGTCCACCGTATGGAACCAGCCTCCGCTGGCCACGAAGTCCTCGATTGAAGCGGCGGCCGGACCGATCGAAGAACCATCGACGACCACTCCCGTTACCCCGGCGGGAAGACCGCGAATATCGAAGACGGCTCCCGAATTGAACTCCGCGCCTGCCTTGATAGACACCGTAAGCTGATCCACCGACATGGACTGCTCGACTCTGGCGCCATCGAACAGTTCGAAGGATGACGCTGAAGTTGCCGCGAAAACGACTACATACAGAAGCCCCGGGTCATCAGCATAGGTATCGATCGGATATTCCTGGGCAACAGGCGCGATCGCGTCAATCGTAGGCCGCAGCATCGGGACGATGCCCGACCTGGCCAGATACAACGGCAGTTTCGACAGCGCCGCGTCGACATGGATCGTGCCCGGACCTTCAAAGACCTGCCCGGTGAACCAGTCCATCCACTCGCCTTCGGGGAAGTACACGTCGCGCCCCACCGCGCCCTCGGTCACCACCGGAGCCACAAGAAGATACTCGCCGAACATGTACTGGTCGTCGGGATGCACACCAGCGTCGGGCCACACGAGACCGATCGGACGCTGGATGGGATGACCGGTGGTCGCGATCGACTTCGCGTAGGTCCACTCGTAAGGCCACAGGCGCAGATGCAGCCGTGCGAATTCCCGGTACATGTTCTGGAAATCGACGTCCAGATCCGTTCCGGACGCGAGATCCCACGGGACCGTGTTGCTGCTGTTGCCGACCTGCATCACGCTCGACAGCGCGGTCTGCTGCATCCAGCGGATGAACACCTCGCGGTTGGGCGGAGAATGACGGTAGCCGCTGGTGTCGGAGCCGAAGAACGGGAACCCCGACACGCCCAGGCTCAGACCGTAGATCACGGACGCGGGCAGTCCACCGACTGCCACGTAGCTGCCGTCCTCGGTCTGAACAGTCTCGCGGTGCGTCGCGAAGTTGGCGTCCAGGTCACCGGGCCAGATCACGCTGACGTTCGCCTGATCACCCCAGACGCCGCGCCTGCACAGCAGGAAGCCGCCGTCCGCGGGTAGTGTTTCCGCATAGATACGATGGTAGAAGGTCTGGTACTTCGCATGCATCGTGCGTTCCGTGCTGCCATCGAAGAATTGCGTGTTCTGACCGTCCAGGCCGAGCAGCCCGACGACGATATCCTCGCCGTAATCGAGCTTGAATCCCTCGATTCCCATGTCCGTGTACTGCCGGATCAGATCTTGAAACCACTGATAGGCGGCAGGATTCGTGAAGTCGATCGGCGGCCCCCACTTGTTCAACTGCGCCGTGTTCTTCACCAGGTAGTTGTTTTCCTTCGCAAAGGTGAACAAGGCCTCGGTGGTCGGCGAACTTTCGTCATCGCCGTTCTTTCCCTTTGAGATGTAAGGGGAATGCCACAGGGCCATCCGGAAGCCCATGTCGTGAGCCAGATCGATCATCGCCTGCGGATTCGAGAACTTGTCCGGATGGAAGTCGAAGGCATTAACGCCGCTGGCGTAAGGCCGATCGATCCAGTATGCGGTGGTGGCCAGATCCAGATCGCGAATCGCGCGCAGGTCCGCCTCGACCTCGGCCTGGCCCCCGACCTCGTCCTTCCAGACGATCGGGCCCAGCCCCCACCTTGCCGGCAGCAGCGCCTGAGCGGTGTCGCGATAGTAGTGTCTGGTTATGTCCAGCGGACGATCAGCGGCGTACAGGTAGAACTGGAAGCCCTCGCCCGAACCATCGCCGGTGCCGAATACGACGTCAACCCTTTCCGGGTCGCCCACGCCGCAGTCAAAGGCGCCGGGATACCAGCTCTTTACGAAGATTCCCCAGCCATTCGTGCTGACCAGCAATGGAACGGGGACGTGCGCTTCGTTGTAGCTGCTCTCGATGTCGAAATCGACCTCGAGCTGCATGGCGCGGATCTTTCCGCGATGCGCGACCTGATCAAGATAGGCGCCCAGCCCATAGAAATTCTCGGACGCCTTGACCGTGGGACGCACCCGGAAATAGACCGTCTTCAGGTCGTCCTGGTTCACCTCGACAAGGAACTGGAAGCCGCCGTCGCCCGAGTTCTCGATACGAAGGGTCCCGGACACCTTCAAACACGTCGCGCCGTTATCCGGACTGAAGCAGTCATCGGATATGAACGTCGCGCCGAGCTTGGCCACGCCGTCCTCGTGCGGAGTCAGGATCCTTCTGCCGGCGCACGTTTCCGGGACCAGTCCCAGCCATTTCAGCCCTGCGGGCGGCGTGTACGAAAAGTCGTTCGTCAGCATCGGATACGGGTCGTAGGTCAGGAGGGGATCGACCGCCGCGACCGTGCCGATCTGAAGGTCCCTCATCTGGAGCGTCATCAGGGGTGTCACGGCATCGACGCGTCGAATCGTGATTGTTCCGTCAATCTCTTCGAACGACAGATCCCAGTCGCCGGAATGGACCACGAAGCTCGAAGGCGGGTCCATGCACTCCTGAATTGGCGCGTCAGTAACAAGCAGATCGCCGCCATCGGCGACATCACCACCGATGATGTCGGGATCGGCGGCATCCGGCAGGTCCGTTGAGATGTCCGCGGGCACGTCGCCCCCGACATCAAGGCCGGGATCCACGTCGTCTCCGCAGCCCGCCAAGGCGGCGATGGTCAGGCACGTCAGGGCAATCAGAACCGGGGTGGCTTTCATCGGTCACTCCTGCGTCAGCGATATCTCGCGAAAAAGGATGGGCGCCACCGAATGATACTATCAGCCGCCCCGAAGCCGTGATACCTTTCGCGCGCCGCGCACGGAAAATTTCCGACGCGCCGCATCGCGGGGATCCCGGGGCATAAGCAGATGACTATCGAATCCATCCCGGCCGCCGGGGAACTCTTCTCTGCCGCATCGGCGATCCTGTGGGCGCTTTCACTGGTTCTGTTTCGACGCGCCGGAACCAGCATGGGGCCAGCCACCCTGAACCTTTACAAAGGCCTGGTCGCAATCGTATTTCTAGTACCTACGATGCTGATCCTGGGCGTGGACATGACGCCCGATGACGTTAGCGCGCGCGACTGGCTGATGATGCTGATCAGCGGCGCACTCGGCATGGGCGTTGCCGACACCATCCTTTTCATCTGTCTGAACCGCGTAGGCCCCACCAGATACGCCATCATCAACTGCGCCTACGGCCCGGTGGTGATAGTGGTGTCCGTCCTGTGGCTGGACGAGGCATTTTCCTGGCTGCTTGCCGTGTCCGCGATACTCATGATCACGTCGATACTGATGTCGGTGCTGACCGCCGAAAGCTTCAGAAGGCTTTTTGGTCGGGGCGGCGCGACAGGCCCCGACGCTGGACGTGAACGACTCGGACGGTTCTATCTGCTTGGACTTCTTGGAGTCTCGATGATCGCCGTGTCCATTGTGGCCGCGAAGCCAATCCTGGATAGAACGGACGGCGTGTGGGGCGCCTTCGCCAGGCTGTGCGGCGGCCTTCTGTTCCTGATTCCACAGAACCTCATGCCCGGTCGAATCGGCGAGACCCTCAAGGCCCTCGGACCGGGCGGACACCATAAGACCGCGCTGCTGCCGTCAATCCTGGGCGCCTGGCTCTGCACCGTGCTCTGGACGCTAGGCATGAAGTATACGCTGGCGTCCACGGCCAGCGTGCTGACCCAGTTGACGAACATCATGCTGTTTCCGTTTTCGGCACTGATCCTGAAGGAGCGGATGCAGGTCAAGCAATTGGTCGCCGTCCTGGTGGGGATGACGGCGGGTCTGCTGCTTATCCTGAAGTCCCACTTCTGACACGCCGACGGGACTCGCCACAACGGGCATGGACCGATCCTTGGGCGTTTACTCCAATCCGTTATCGAAGCATAATAGGCACGACCTATTCTTCCTGGAGAGGATTCATGAAAACGATATCGATTCTGTTCGCACTGGCGGCAGCGGTCGCCCTTTCAGCTTGTGGTAACTCGGACAAGGCTCAGACGCCTGCCCCTGCCGCGGTAGAAACCCAGGCACCGGCACCGGCCCCGGCCCCCGCCGACCAGCAGCCCGCTGATCAGGCACAGGCCGCGCAGGCTCCAGCGGGACAGCCCGCAGGTGAAAAGCAGGTTGAACCTAAGATCAACATCTCGGCCCAGCCCGGTCGCACCACGGTGATCACCGACCTTCACGTTGAGACGGGCAAGAACGTCAACGTGGGTGAGTTGAAGTTCAACGACCCGGGCGCCAGGCTTCAGTTCAACCCGGCCCAGAACGTCAAGCTGCGCCCGATACCCGGCACGGTGGTTGCGCCGCAGCCGACGCCCTCCCCCGAGGCGGCCGGTTCCAACTGACACAATTACTCTTCAAACCCCGG
>JAGOFO010000133.1 GCA_017997155.1 Myxococcota bacterium | reverse complement strand
GCAGGTTCGTGTCCAGCAGATACAGTCTGGTGCGCCCGACCATCGCCAGCCAGACGGCGCACGTCACCTGTTCCCCGGCCAGGTCCACCGTCACTGTCAACGGATTCCCGTTCGCGTCGTTCTGGCGCTGGACCGGCATGTTGTACCAGTCGTTCTCGGGGTATTCTTCCTGCTGCCAGCCATCCAGGTTCAGGACCTGCTTGAAATAGCCCTTCTGGTACAACAGACCGACACCGACCAGCGGCAAATTCAGGTCGGAAGCGGATTTCAGGTGGTCGCCGGACAGCACGCCCAGGCCGCCGGAGTAGATCGGAAGGCTCTTGTCGATGCCGTACTCGGTCGAGAAGTACGCGACCAGGAATTCGTCGTCGACCGTATGTCCGTTGCCCAGGTGGTCGTCGGCCCAGCCCCGCAACGTCATGTACTTTTCCATCTCGTCATGGATGCGTCCGACGCGCGCCACGAAGCTGTCGTCCGCCGCCAGCCGGGAAAGCTGTTCGCTGGACATCATGCCGATCATTCGCAGTGGATTGAATCCGGACTTCACCCACAGTTCCGGGTCCAGACGCGAAAACAGCATGATCGCGTCCCAGTTCCAGGAATACCACAGATTGGAGGCAATCTGTTTAAGGGGAAGAAGCGCTTCGGGAACAACCTGCTTGACCAGGAACTGTCTGATTTTCATATTCAATCTTCCGAATAGCGGGCCGCCGCCGGTAACCGGTGGCCGGGCTCACGCCTAGCGCGCGGCATTGTCCCCGAAACCGCCCTCCCGGTCAAGGCACCGGCCCCCCGGGGGCCATCGGCGCGGGGCCCGCCCTTTACGGCCGGTGGAGGACGTTCCCCGCGGCTCGTAGGGGCTATCTCATTACGACTGGTGCCGTTCAAATCCCTGCGGCTCGTAGGGGCTGTACGCTTGCGGGCGGTGCCGTTCAATTCCCTGCGGCTCGTAGGGGCGAATCACATTCGCCCTCCGGCATGTTCAGGGCAGGCCCTTTGACCTCCGGATCCCACGCGCCGTCCCTAAGCAGTGGAACCCGCTGCGATTCCTGAATATCGCCGAGAAGTCATCGTATTCGCCGCCGGGGGTTCTACAGGGGATCCGGCGACGGGACGATCTAAGCGACACTTGGTCGGGAGTATCCAGGAATATGAGAGGTTCTTCATTATGTAGCTGTAAGCGTCGGTCGGAAGCAACAGGGCCTTGATTCCAGCAGCGGTCGGGTTCAGAATCCGAATTGGCTGCTAAGGTAGGTATCATGACCGACATTAACCATATCCGTGTCGTGGCGTTGGTTCCGGTTCTGGTAGTTCCCGTGCTTTTCCTTTCGTCATGCGACCTGTTTTCCGACGGCGAAGAGACTCCCACGCCGGATCCGTTCGAGTGGGGTTCCGCCATGGCCGTGGCCGGCAACAGAATATTCATCAGCGACGGGCTGGCCTCGCCTGACGGTGCGATTCTCCTTATGGATCTCGACGCGGCCGGATTCCAGACGGTCGTGGACGGCCTGGATAATCCAACGTGTCTGATCACCGACGGCGAATATGTGTACTGGGTGGAAGACAACCCGGACGGGGCCGGTGCGCTTCGAAAGGCGGTTGCCGAGGGCGGCCACGGGACGGCGATCGACATGGCGGTCGGGCTGGATTCGCCCTATACGCTTGTCCTTAACTCGCAGTACGTGTTTTTCACCGACAAGGTGGATGCCGACCATACGGCAATAAATCGTATTCCGCGCGCGGGCGGTGACGTCGTAACCCTCACGACGCTACAGGCCGACTACGTTAACCTGGCCGCGGACGAACAGTGGGTGTACTTCACCGCGCCTTACGACAATCCGAATGGATACATCGCCCGCGTCCCGGTGGAAGGGGGCGCGACCGAAACGGTCGTGGGCGGCCTGGGAGCCCCGGTATCACTCGCGCTGCGTGCCGGAAAGCTGTGCTGGGTTGAAATCATGGGCGGCGAGGTGGCCTGCATCCCGGATGCCGACAACGACCGCACGCCGTATTACCTGACGACAGATGAAAGCGTCAGTTTCGGGCCCTGCCAGGGCATGTTGCTGCTTCACGAAGATGGAACCTACTGGATTTCGTCGGTGTCCGGGACGCAGGACGGCGTCCGCGTTGCCAGCCGGGGCGTCGAACCGGTAACGCTGGTGAAATCGGACGCATTCGGCACGATTACCGGCATGGGGTTCGTGGACGAAACGTTGTATTTCATCGAACTCGACGGGCTGTACCGGGTGACCAGCGGCGAGTGACTATATTCAGGGTTCCGCAGCAGGAATCCGTGGAGTCGTGCTGAAGTGAAAAACACATCGAAAATTCATTGCGTGGTCGGCCTTTCCGCGATCCTGTGCGTCGGTATCGTGTCATGGCCGGCGGCAGCCCTTGCCGAATGTTCCGAGTATTACAGCAGCTGCGTGAACGGCGGCGGCATCGCGTCGTGCGCGTCGGTGGGAAGCGGTTCTGTTTCATGCTGGTACGTGGTCAACGGCAACACATACAACTGCGCTTCGGGCTGCGACTGCACCGCGGCGTCCAAAGCGGCGGTCGCCGACTGTCTCGGGGGCGGCGGCGGCGGTGACACATGCAACTTCCCTTGCGGATCCGACTGCTGCGACTCGGCCGATCAGTGCTGCAACGGGGAATGTCTCGGCAGCGGCCAGACCTGCTGCGGTGATGGTGCATGCGACCAGGGCGATATCTGCATGGACGGAAAATGTTATCCGGAAGGCACGCAGGACTGCGCGGACGGCACATTCTGCGCCAGTTCCACCTGCTGCAACGGTTCCTGCATCGAGACGGGCAAGGTCTGCTGCGGCGCCGGTTCATGCGACGCGGGGCAGAAGTGCGTCGATGAAACATGCGTCGACGACGACGCGGTTGAATGCGGCGACGGCACGGTTTGTCCGCCCGGCACCGCCTGCGCCGGTGGAAAATGCTGCCCCGAAGGTTTCGCAAATTTTGATCCGGAATCCGGTTTCTGCTGCGGACTTGGCGGACCTGGACACGGTCTCTGTGAATGCGCGACCGGATGCGACGGTTGGTGCTGCCCCGGCGGAACCGTATGCTGCACCGGCGGTTGGTGCGCGCCTTCTGCGGACGGATGTCCGCAGTGTTCCGGCGACACGCCGAAGATGTGCACAGACCATTCGTGCGTGCCGGCGGGTGCGACATGCTGCGGCGGCGGGTCCTACTGCCTCAACTCCCTGACGTGCATGGAATGTGACATGGGAAGCGGGATGTGCTGCGGCAACAAGTCCAATCCGGCGGGTTTCAGCCCAGTGGTGGTGGACGAAAGTGGCGTTTCGGGGGTGTCTTCGGTTGATCCGTCGGGCAACGCCACGTCAGGTGCGACGCCGTCAGAATCGCACATTGCGCCCGCAAGCGGCACCGACCCGGTCGACGTTGGAGGTTCCGGTGGCTGCATGGCCGGTTCAAACTCGTCCGGCCTGGCCGCGACGGTTCTTCTTGCCTGCATGGCCTGTCTTGTGTTCGCGCGTCGCCGCCGCTTCGGTCAGAAGTAATACCGGATGCTTTGAGCTCGTCAGAAACAAATCGCCCCGTCATTGTCCGTACAGGCCCACAAGGGATCCATGGTGCATGTGCAACCCTCGGGGCAGTCGGAATCGGTCAGGCAATCAACACACCGAGCGGCACCCCCGACTACGTGACAAATCCGGCCCTCGCCCGCGCAGGTGTTATCGCAGCGGGCCTCGGGGTCGACGCAGGTTGCCGTATCGATGTCAAAAAAGGGTTCAGGCGACTGGCATCTGGGATAGCACGGTTCATCCGGATTGCAGTACCGCCGCCCGTCGTCGCCAACACATTCCGACCCCTGGCAGTCCTCGTTCGTTTCACAGGTGCGGTGACACTCCTTCAAACTGGGAATCTCGATACTCACGCAAACGGTTCCATCCACACATTCCGAGTCATTGTCGCATCTCTCACACAGCTTCTTTGGAACCAGGACTTCCTCGTCAACCACTTCGACGGAATCGCGTGCATCAACACCACCATCATCCCCGTCGACGGCATCGAACACATCAACACCAGCGTCCGCGGATGTCAGGTCTGCAAGGGATGAATCGGGGCCACAGCCAACACAAAGCGAAAACAGTCCCCCGACAACAATCAGGCCGACATCCATGACTCTCATAGTTACATCCCTGTTCGCTTCGCCACCTGGATCAGCATATTGGTTTAAAAATGCTCGTTCAAATGTATCCACCATCTGCTTGTCCATCTTCCATATCCACCAAAGGCAATGCGTTACAGGCGGGACTGCCAATCCGAAGCGTATGCGGAGAAGGGTGAATTGCCTGCCCTGAGCATGCCGAAGGGTCATTCGCCCCTGCAAGCGATGGCTCATCCGGGCGGGGGATGGTCATCCGCCGGATGCGTTGATAGAATGCGCGCAGTTTTGATGGCGAGTAGATGAACAGGCGGTACTGCCCCCGGTGCGGGAACAAAGTCGTTCGGAATGCGTGCGGACACTGCGGGTTCCGGTTTGACGAGGCGCCGGGCGGGGGTGCGCCGAAGCCCGAAGTGTGGATGGCGGACCAGATGGTCGGTCAGACCATGGCCGGGCAGTTCAGGATTGTGCGGGTGATCGGGCGCGGGGGGATGGGGACGGTTTTTCTGGCCGAACAGATCTCTGTCGGGCGGCAGGTCGCTCTGAAGGTCATCAATCCGGAGCAGGCGGGCGGCAAAGCGGCGGCAAAGCTGGCCATGCAGCGGTTTCGACGCGAGGCCCTGGCCGCCAGCAGGCTTCATCATCCGAACACGGTTCAGGTGTATGACTTCGGCGTCACCCGCGACCGACAGGCCTGGCTGGCGATGGATTACCTGCCCGGTCACACGCTGGCCGACCTGATGCGGGACGGCCCCCTGCCTGCGTGCCGGGTCATCGGAATCGCTCTGCAGGTCTGCTGGAGTCTGGACGAGGCGCATCGATTCGGGATCGTTCACCGCGACCTGAAGCCGGACAACATCATGCTGACGCGCACCGCCGCCGACAAGGAACTGTTGAAGGTGCTGGACTTCGGGATCGCACGCATGACCGCCACGGACGACATGACGACCATAACGGCGACCGGGCTGGTCGTGGGAACTCCGGCCTACATGGCGCCGGAACAGGCTCGCGGCGCCAAAGTCGGGCCCGCGACCGACCTGTACTCCCTGGGCATCATCATGTACCAGGCGCTTGTGGGGGTCCTTCCGTTCACGGCCGCCACGCCGGTCGAATTGATGCGACAGCAGGTGCAGGACATTCCCCCTCCCCTGCCCAGACTGGGGACCCCGGACGGAGTGCCGCCCGCGCTGGCCGGGCTGGTCATGCGCCTGCTTGCCAAGGACCCTCGAAGGCGGCCGGCTTCGGCTCTGGACGTCGCGCGCCAGCTTGAGCAGATCGCCGGCGGCGAGTGCCCGGACGGCGTCGACGCGGACTACGAATGCCAGGACTTCCAGACTTTGACCCCAACGATGGCGGACGAACTGCAGGCCGACCTGGACACGCAGATCGATTCGCTGGCGCCGGCGGGATCGACGACCCGGCGGTGGTTATACGTCATCGCGGCCGCGGCCGCGCTCGTGGTGCTGGGCGGTCTGGTGTGGATACTCACGCACTGAGTGGCTGGATTCACCAGCGTTTTTGATGATCCGGACCGCGTCCCCTGCCCGGCCCGCGCCCTCTTTACCTTGTAATCGACGCGTTTTTGTCCATAATGCTTGCGGACTCCTTCAAGAGGCGGGTCCGGTTTCGATCTCTTTTCCAACTGCGAGGAATTCAATTATGCCAATGGTTTCACTTCGTCAGCTTCTTGATCACGCTGCTGAAAACAACTACGGCGTTGGCGCCTTCAACGTCAACAACATGGAACAGATCCAGGCGATCATGGA
>JAGOFO010000013.1 GCA_017997155.1 Myxococcota bacterium | reverse complement strand
GCGCCCCTGACCACCATATCGCGGATGCCCTGGGCCACGCCGGCGGCATCGTGGTATTCGAGCCACTTCTCGGTCCCCGGAAGCAGGCGCTGATCCAGCATGAAAAGTGTGTTCGCTTCCAGATAGAGCGGTCTGATGTCCATTCTGCCCACCCTCGCCGGGCTACTCCGGCTGTGTGATCTTTCGCTGCAGAAGCTCGAGCATCTCGGGCGAGTACGGAATCTTTCCGTCCAGGTAATCGCGGTCGTAGGAATAGACGTCTGAGAAGAACATCGGAAGCCCGTCGTCCCCTATCCCGACCGAGTTGTATTCCATGTAGATCGGCACCGGGGTCGTAAGCTTCAGATAACGCGGCTTGGGTTCAACCTCTTCCATGTAGGTGTCGATCGAGTCCGGCACGACCGACGACGCCTCGGCAAGCAGGAACTTTGCCACCGGCACCGGATCGTCCAGCCTGACGCAGCCGTGCGAGTAAGCGCGGATCTCGCGTTTGAAGAATGACTTCATGTTCGTGTCGTGCATGAAGATTCCGTACTCGTTCGGAAAGTTGAACTTGATCTTGCCCAGCGCGTTGCCCTCGCCCGACTTCTGGTAGACGATCTCGCGCCCGTCCGGGAGGGTCTCGACCACGTAGTTGTTCTTCAGAAGGTAGTCCGGCTGCGACATCAGGTCATATTCGAGTTCCACCTTCTTGACGCGGGCAGGCACGTTCCAGCGTGGATTGATGACGATCTCGACGATGTTCGCCTGGAAAATCTTGGTTCTGTTGATCTTGCCTTCTATCTCGCTGGTCGGATCCACTCCCCACTTGTTGTTGCCCACGACCACCCGGTTGTGGAACACGCGCTCGGTGCCCTTCCAGACTTCCATCATGAATTCCGGGATGTTGACGCGGACATAGAGCTCACCGCCGTCCCGGATTGCGCTTTCACGCCAGCGCTGAAGCGAAAGCTCGATCTGCTGGATGCGGTCCGACAGAGGCACGTTCAGAGACTTCTCGTGGCGCGGTTCAAGCAGTCCGGTCGTTTCAAACCCATGATATTCCTGATACTTTTTTACCGCCGCGACCAGATCCGCGTCATAGGACTCGTCGATGGTTCCGGTGAAGTAACCTTCTCGCGCCAGGCGTTGCTTTATCGCCAGGACGTTCGCGGTCTTCATGCCCACCCGGTACTTGACCGGAATCCTGACCTCAGGAAACGGACCGTCCGCCTCCATGGCACGGTACGTCTCCAGCGCTTTCATCACTCTGGCGTAATACGGATGCGTCGGCGGAAGCGAGGCGAGCGTGCCGGCCGGATCGGCAAGGAAGCGGCCGAATGTCTCAACCAGTTGCTGCGAGAACTTCTCGTGGGCGCTATCCCTGTCGGGCTGGGCGTGGAAAGGATCCGCCGCGACCCTGAACCGCTGGTCCATGATGTATTTCAGGCAGGCGACGGTGGCCAGGACCTCGACACGGGCCTTCGAGGAAGCGACGTCCTTTCTGGCAATCGACAGGCGCCTGACCCCGGCCAGCATTTTCTCGAGGTCTTTGGCGTCAAGGCGCAGCACAGGCTCGGGCAGGCTGTTCATCTCGCCCATCGTCGGTTTGTCCATCCGATCAACGAACGGCCTGAGTTCGGTCCATCCAGTCTTCTGTTCAAGCTCGGCAAGGGTCTCGGCCTCGCGGGTGGCGCTCGATTGGAACGCCGCTATCGCTTCTTTCAGTCCATCCACCGGGTAGTGTTCCGGCTTGAGCCCGTGCGCGCCCAGGCCATCCATTGCCGCCAGAACCGCTTCGAGCCTGGGACTGTCCGTGTCGTGCGTGAACACCGGTTCCCACTGGACGGATTCGAAAGTTTCGCGGAGTGTCCTGGACCAGCGTGGATCCGCGTCGATCAGGTCCATTTCGCGAGCCCGAAGCACTGTGTGCGCGGAGTTCAGTTCGGACCAGAGCTGGAAGGCATAGTCACCGAAGGTCCCTGCCTCGCAGTCCTCCGGCTCAGCCGTCAGTAGAGGCACCGGATCCCGGGTGCGCTGCATATCCAGTTTGTCGCAACCCGCGCAACACAGCGAAAACACCAGAAAGGCCACGGCCCCGCAGATATTTCGATGTTTAAAAAGCACTGGACCTCCAGTCCCAACAAGCCCGCAAGACAGTACATGATGATGCCCCCGCGGTCAATAATCGAGGGGACTTCCCGCCTGTGGTCCCGTGTATTCGGGCGTGGGCGAAAGCTGCTGTATAATCAGCGCTGTCGAACCGGGAGAATAGCGTTGGGAAAGGATGCGTTGTTTGCTGGAAACGGTCAGGTGTCCGAACTGATTGACATGGCTCTTGCCGAGGATGTAGGAACCGGCGACGTCACGACGTCGGTCGTGGTTCCGGACGGCATGCGGGCACGGGGTCGGATCGTGGCGCGGCAGGATGGTGTCGTGGCCGGTCTGCCCGTGGCCGGAATGGTATTTTCGCGGCTCGACACCGGCATTACGTTTGAGCCCCTCGTTCCCGAGGGCGCCAGGGTGTCGGACGGTGTTGATGTCGCGCACCTTTCCGGTCCGGCCGCCGCCCTGCTTACCGGCGAGCGCGCTGCTTTGAATTTTCTTATGCGTATGTCCGGGATCGCTACTGCCACCGCCGATTTTGTTTCGAGGCTGGATGGGACCGGGATACGTCTGCTGGACACCAGAAAGACCAGTCCGGGGCACAGGGTGCTCGAGAAATATGCAGTGACCGTCGGTGGTGGTCACAATCACAGGATGAACCTTGCCGGCGGCGTGTTGATTAAGAACAACCACATCGCTGTCTGCGGTGGTGTCGAGGCTGCAATCAAGGCGGCCAGGGCCGCCGCGCCCGCCACGCTGAAGATCGAGATCGAGGTCAGGACGCGCGGGGAGGCGCTCCAGGCCATTGCCGCCAGGGCGGACATGCTGCTTCTGGATCATATGACTCCGGAGATGGCGGCGGCGGTCAGGGCTGCTGCCGGCGACTCAGTCCAGCTGGAAGTATCCGGCAACATGACACCCGCGAAGGCTCTTGAGTTTGCCGGGGCCGGGATTGATTACGTGTCAGCCGGCAGCATCACCTACGGTGCCGGGTGGATGGACTTTTCGATGTACCTTGAGATGGGCGAAGATGAGCCGACCGATTGCGGAAAGCGTGTGTGATTCGCTGAATCATCTCGGAATGCCGGCGGTATTCCTGGGAGAGGTAGGCAGCACTCAGGACGAGGGCCTGCGCATTGCAAGGGGCGGCTGTTCTCCCAGGATGGTCGTGACCGCGGTGTCGCAGGTCTCGGGCAGGGGACGGCAGGGGCGTGTCTGGCTTTCGCCGCAAGGTGGTTTCTATGCCAGCCTGATTGCGTGTCCCGTCGATGAGCCGCCGGCAGGATTGACCGTGCGCGTCGGGGCTGCGGTGGTGGATGCCCTTCGGCGTGGGGGAGTGGCGGAAGCTGTCTTGAAGTGGCCCAACGACTGCCTGGTTGGCGGGCGCAAGCTTTGTGGCGTTCTTGCCGAGTTTTTCCCGCGTGATCGCTGTCTGCTTGTCGGCGTGGGACTTAACGTGGAACAGGTTCCTCATCTCGATCTAACGCGCGAGCTTCCCGGCGGATACGATGCGTCGTGTCTTGCCGATCTTGGCGACTTCGATGTCGTCGAACTGTGCGCGGGGGTCATGATGGCCGTATCCGGGGCGGTTGACGCGGCCATGTCTGGTGAAAACCTTGATGTGGACCGGGTGAACTCCATGCTGTGGTCCACCGGTCCGGTATCGGCGGGTTCGCTCATCGGAATGGTTGAGGGCCTGGATGCCAGCGGGCGATTGCTGTTGCGGGGGCATGAGGGCACAATCGCATGCGTCGAGTTCGGGGAGGTGCGCGATGCTTGCCGTCATTGACGTGGGAAACACCAATACTGTCGTAGGTGTCTACCGTTCGACCGCGCTTATATTTTCGTTCCGTGTTTCGTCGCGGCGCGACATGACGCTGGATGAGTTGATCCTGGCCATCGATGGACTGATGAGGCTGAACGGTGTTGATCCGAAGGATGTCGACGCTGTGTGCATCGCCAGCGTCGTGCCGTCCGTCGGGGAACTTTTCGTCGAGATGTCGTCGAGATTGTTCGGAGTTGAACCGCTGGTCGTGGGCCCGGGCGTCAGGACTGGAATATCGATACACTACGAGAGCCCGGGCGATGTGGGCCCGGATCGTGTCGTGAATGCGGTCGCGGCGCACGCAAGGTATCGTGAACACGTGATTGTCATCGATTTCGGCACGGCAACGACATTCGATGCCGTCACCGCCGATGGCAACTACCTGGGCGGCGTTATAGTGCCGGGGGTCTCGATGGGCCTGGATGCCCTTGCGGCAAGAACCGCCAGGCTTCCGAGGGCGGCCTTCGGGCGTCCTCAGCACGTTATCGGACACAACACAGTCGCCAGTATCCAGTCCGGCGTGTTCTGGGGTACGGTTGCGATGGTTCAGGGACTGGTTTCCAGGATGAAGGCCGAGTTCGACGGCCCGGTCAGGGTTGTCGCCACCGGTGGCCTTTCATCTTTGATTTGCGGTGAGATCGAACAGATCGACGAGGTCGACGTGAACCTGACCCTGGAAGGCCTGAGGTTGATCTGGGACAAGAATCGTCTGGTTGCCGACGGTGAAGACGACCGCCAGCGCTAGCAGAGGTATTTTCTCGAAGTGGGAAACACATCCAAATCTTCCAACTGGCAGGTTGTCAGGACGATGGCCGTGATCTCCGGTCTGATCCTGGTTGCCTGGGTGCTGCTCTTTTCGGACATCAGGCCGACCGAGTCGTACTTCAGCGTGTACAACTCGGCCGAGGCCCGCTCGGGCAGTTATGACGCGTCCGAACTGGGCAGACTGAAACTTCTGCTTCGATGCGTGGGGTTTATCAGAAGCGGCTATGTGGTGCCCGAGAGGGTCAAGCCGATGGAGATGTTTGCCGGTGCGCTGAAGGCGGCCGAGGCGGTAGTTCCCGACCTGATGGTGACGTTCAACGCCCCCAAGCCCGCGGACGCGACATCGGTCGAGGTCAGGGTCGGCGATCTTACAAGGGTGTTCGTGATCGAAAAGACGGCCGACCTGCACGCCATGAGCTGGCGTCTGCAGGACATATTCACTTTTGTCGCCAAAAACCTGCCTCCGGATGTGAAACCTGAGGATGTCGAATACGCGGCCATCAACGGCATACTCGAACCGCTGGACGAGCATTCGGTATTTCTTCCGCCCGAGGCGTATCAGCAGATGCAACTCGACACGCAGGGGCGCTTCGGCGGTCTGGGGCTGGTTATTTCGAGCCGCGCCGGTTACGTCACGGTCATGTCGGTGATGGACGACACGCCGGCAAAAGCGGCCGGTCTGAAAAGCGGAGATCAGATCATCGAGATCGACTCGGAGTCCACGATGAACATGCCGCTCAACGACGCGGTATCAATGCTTCGTGGCGAGCCGGGGACCACTGTCAGGATCACTCTGAACCGCAAAGGATGGAGCGAGCCGAAGTCCCTCACATTGACCCGGGCCGAGATCGAGGTCAGGAGCGTCAAGACCGAGGCGCTGGGCAATGGCGTCGCTTACGCCAGACTGCTGCATTTCCAGGAGGACACGGCGACAGACCTGGCCAACCAGCTCGAGGCTCTCAGGAAGAAGGGTTCGTTGAAGGGAATCGTTCTTGACCTGCGAGAGAACCCGGGTGGATTGCTTGATCAGGCGATCGAGGTCGGAGACCTTTTCCTTAAGTCCGGCACGCTCGTGGTGACCCAGGGCGAGGGAAACCGGATGCGCGAGGAGTACGAGGCCGGCAGTGGCGAGGGTTTCGAGAAGACGCCCCTTGTCGTTTTGATCGACGGTGGAAGCGCAAGCGCGGCCGAGATCGTGGCTGGTGCGCTGAAGTACAATAACCGCGCGATTCTGCTCGGCACGACGACATACGGCAAGGGCACCGTGCAGGTGATGCACGAGGTCGGGGCGGGTGCGTTGAAGCTGACCGTGGCCCAGTATCTGATCTCCGGGGACCTTTCCATTCAGGGCGTCGGTGTCGTTCCGGACATGGAACTGGTTCCAACGCTCATTGGCAAAAACAGTATCGTGACCGGCCTGCCGGACTACAAGAGGTTCAAGGACCCGGACCGGGGACTTGATGCCTTTGGCAAGGTCGCCAGCGACGTCCCATCCGAAATAATCCAGTATCTAGCGAAGACGGGCGATGAACTTGACGACGAAAGCGATGAAATGAAGGAGCCGCCGGTCAAGGACGACGTGTTCGAGAAGGATGAGGCGATTGAACTGGCGGCGGAGATCGCGCTGGCCATTCCGTCGGGACGCACGCGACAGGAGCAGATCGAGGCAGCGCGACCGGTCGTGTCGGCGTTCAGGCTCACGCACGACGCCGATATATCGAAGGCGTTGCAGGCAATGGGTGTGGACTGGACGAGCGGTCCGTTGAGCCGTGACGCTCAGATTGCCACAACCTTCACGGTCCTGTCCGGTGAGTCTTCGTCCACCCCGCCCGGGGATACCGCGGATCCGGCCCCCGCGACGACCGAAGTGAAACTTGTCGCGGGCACTCAGGCGGTTTTGAAGATGTCCGTCACCAACAACGGGGCAGAGCCTCTATTTCGCGTTCGTTGCGCGTTGAAGTCGGACAATTCTCTTGTTGATGGCAGGGAATTTCTTTTCGGCGCCGTGGCGCCCGGTGCGACAGTAACCAGGGAGATCAGGTTCAAGGTTCCGCGGGAGATGTGGGACAGACGGGATCGAGTGGAACTGTCGGTATATCAGAACGCGGTCGAGCCGATTTCCGGAACCGGCGAGGGCTGGGTCAGTTTCTCCACGATTGAGCGTCCGAGGTTCGGGTTCATCGGGCATGTGATCGACAGCGAAGGAAACGGCGACGGGATACTGAACCCTGGCGAGAAAGCCAGGCTGGTGTTCGTGGTCGGAAACCGGGGCAGAGGCGATTCTCCCAAGACGATGGTCTCGCTTTCCAATAAGAGTGGTGAGCGTCTGTACCTCAGGTCTGGACGGGAAACGATCGAGAACGGAATCGTCCGCGACTCCTCCACGCAGGTGAAGTTCGCGCTGGAGCGCAGGCAGGACTCCGACGAGTCTCCGATCAAAGTGGAGATCTCGGTGCTTGATCTGGCGATCCGCGAATACCTGTCGGAGGAGATCGAACTGCCGTCCTCGGCTCAGGCGGGACAACCGTTCAAGCCGGCGTCCGGCTTCGTGCAGGCCTCGCAACGAAAGGTGCCGATCCGCGTTGCTGCAAGCGAGGGCGCCCTGGTCGCAGCCGAGGTTGAGGAAGGTGTCACGCTCAGAACCGATGGTTTCCTGCCGGGATTCTATCGCGTTGAGATGGAGGGTGGCCTCTGGGGCTTCGTGGCAAGCACGGACGTGATCATCGATAACGATGGAAAGGACGCCGTCACTCCCGCTTCGATGTTGACCAACATCGCGCCGGATATCGCGGTCTCTTTCGAACCGTCCGGCGATGTGGTACATGTCCGTGGGTCGGTCGAGTTCTTCGGTGAGAATGAGGACGTTCGGCGCAAGGTCCTTATCTTCAGGGAAGACGACAAGGTGTATTTCTGGACCAGGAAGGGCCCCCTGGGCAATCCGGTGGTTCAGGTCGACGCGACAGTCGAGTTGCGAGAGGGCAGGAATGCCCTGGCGATCTACGCCGTTGAGGGTGTGGATCGCTCGTCCGCCAGGCGTTTCAATCTGTTTCTTCCGAAGACCGTGACACCGGAGTCCGGCGATTCCGCCGTCCCGTTGACCGGTGCAGTCGGGGAATGACACAGGAAGGGTCGAAGCCCTTCCCGGGAATCTATATGGAAAACAGGGAAAATACGGCGTTGCCCGTGAGCGATGGTCAGACACCCGAGATAGCGACTCTTGGCGGATCGGGTGGAGTGGTCGCGGAGATCGGATGGATCAGGTTTCCGCGGACCGGCAAACAGGCGTTGGCGGGCGCGATGGATCATCCGTTCAACTCCGGTGACGTTCTTCTGGTCCGGACCGAGCGCGGCGATATCCACGTTCGCGCGATGACTTCTTCGTCTCGCAGGGTCTTCATCCCGTCCGAGTTTTTCGAGGTTGTCCGTGTTCTGTCCCCCGCGGACGGCGCCGAGGCTTTGAAGAAGGACACCACGCGCGAACACGAGGCCCGCCGGGTCTTCGTGGAGCTGGTGCGCAAGCACGAACTGGAGATGCACCTGTCCGAGGTCGAGGTGACGCACGGCGATTCCAGGATCGTGTTTAATTTCACGTCACCCGGCAGGGTGGATTTCAGAAGCCTTGTCAGGGAGTTGGCGGGCGCCCTGAAGTCACGCATCGAACTGCGGCAGATCGGCGTCCGGGACGAGGCCAGGTGTACGGGCGGTCTTGGTTCCTGTGGCCTTCCCCTGTGCTGCGCGACATTCCTTCGCGAGTTCACCACGGTCACGATTCGCATGGCCAAGGTGCAGGGGCTGGTGCCCAATCCGCAGAAGGTCTCGGGCCTGTGCGGGCGTTTGATGTGTTGTCTTGCATACGAACATGGCGTCTACGCGGACTTGATGAAGAATTTTCCGAAGACCGGATCCCAGGTTCTTACACCCAAGGGAGAGGGCAGGGTCAAGGAGGTCCTGGTGATGCGCAACGCCGTGAAGGTGGCGCTCGGACCAGGAGTCATCGAGGAGTTCAGGCTTGACCAGCTTGGCGTGAACGCAGGGGACGCCGGGAGCGACGTCGTCGACGATGAACAGGACGAGACCGCTTCCGGGGAAGATGGAGCGGCGGAAGATGGCGTCGCCAGAGAGCCGCGGCCGAGGCAGGGGCGGGGTCAGGGACCCGTAGGGGCGAATAACATTCGCCCTTCTGCTCAGGGACAGGAACGGAGACAGGGACGGGAACGGGGTCAGGGTCAGGGACCCGTAGGGGCGAATAACATTCGCCCTTCTGGTCAGGGTCAGGGTCAGGGACAGGGACAGGGACAGGGACAGGGTCAAGGACCCGTAGGGGCGAATAACATTCGCCCTTCTGGCCAGGGACAGGAACGGGGTCAGGGTCAGGGACCCGTAGGGGCGAATAACATTCGCCCTTCTGGTCAGGGGCGGGAACAGGGTCAGGCATCCCGTCCTTCAGGACAGGACCATCCGCATGAAAGGGGCGGCGAGCACGGCAGACATGTCAGGCATGAGCGCCGCCCGCAAGATGATAACGGCAGCAACTGAAGGTATTCCGGCCCGAGATGTTCATAGACTCACACGCTCACATCGACCGACATTTCTTCGGCGAAAGTCTTCCCGACGTCCTGGAACGTTTCCGTAAGGCGGGCGTCGATTTTGTTGTCACAGTCGGCAGCAGTTCGGATATCCGGATCCTTGAGGATGCGTTGGCGGTCTCCCAGGCCAACCCCGATGTTGTCGCAGCGTTGGGAGTCCATCCCCACGAAGCTGACGCGATGACGCCCGCGCTGCTTGAGACAGTCGCCTCGCTGGCAGCCAGCGACCGGGTCAGGGCCATCGGAGAGACCGGGCTTGATTTTCATTACGACCTGTCATCCCGCGAAGGGCAGCTTTCCGCCTTTTCCCGGCAGCTTGATCTGGCGGCGCACCTCGGGTTGCCTGTAGTCATTCACAGCCGGGACGCATTCAAGGAAACCCGCGACGTGCTCACGGCCTGGAACAGGCCCGCGATGCCGGGTCAGATTCACTGTTTCACGGGTGGCGTCGACGAGGCTCGCGTCTGGCTCGATCTGGGCTTCATGCTTTCGATACCTGGCGTGGTGACCTTCAAGAATTGCGGTTCACTGGTCGATGCGGTCAGGTTTATCCCGGACGACAGACTGCTGCTCGAGACCGATTCTCCATACCTTGCCCCGGTGCCTTTGCGCGGGAAGACCAACGAACCGTCGTTTATCACCCATACAGCCATCGCCGTGGCCCGAATCAGGAATGAGACCGTGGAGCGGCTTGCCGGCTACACTTCCAGGAACGCGGCGACGCTGTTTAACCTGCCGTGATTTCCTGAGTTTTGCGTTGATCTTTTGGTGTCTTGTTCCTAGCATAACCTGGATAGAATGAAACTGACCGGATGTCGGATCTGTGTATTTTCCCGGACCGCCATCCCCGATGATGAGGTGAATCATGTCCCGCCGCTGGCACCTTCCGATGTTTCTTGTCGTTCTGCTGGTCTCGTGCGGTGACGATGTCGTGCCCGTCATGGACATCATCGTTTCCGAAGATTCATTCCCGCTCGACGGCGTTATCGCGCCTGACGCGGACGCGGCCGCGGTCGAGGTCAGGCAGGACACCCAGTTGCCGGATATGGTCCAGCAGGATTCCGGCATCGACGTTTCCGATCCGGACGTGATCATTCAGGATGTGCCTGTTACCGATGACGGCGTGGATGCTGTTGACAGATGCTGGGCCGACGGCGAGTGTGACGACTCGAACATATGCACCACGGACTGGTGTTCCGACGAAGGCGTCTGTCTGCATGACTGCGTGTGCACGGCAGTGTGTCATCAGGACGAAGACTGTCAGGCAGGCATCTGCAAGCAGGCCGCCTGCCGGATCGATTCGGGTTCGGGAACCTGCATTTCCTCAGCGTGCGAGGTGTCTGACAAGGATTGCGATGATGGTGATCCGTGCACGAACGATTCGTGCAGCATGCAGAGCGGTGCGTGTCGCCATGAAAAGATTTCCGGCTGCGGTCGCTGCCAGTCCGACACGGAGTGTTCGGACCTGTCTGATTGCACTGTCGACTACTGTGATGTTTCCACCGGCGATTGCGTCTTCCAGGCGGTCGATTGCGCCGACGGCGACGTCTGCACATCCGACTCGTGCGTTCCCGGATTCGGCTGTGTCCATCTGAACACATGCGCATGCGCTAACGACGGACAGTGCGGCGATTCCAACGCCTGTACGACCGAGACGTGTGATCTTGGCCTCGGCGAGTGCGTGTACACGCTGATATCATGTGACGACGGCGTTCAATGCACTGTCGATTCGTGCGATCCGACCCGTGGATGCCTGAACGTGCCTGCCGGTGATCTGTGTGAGGAAGCCCCCGACTGCGACGATGGCGATGAATGTACCGTGGATCGCTGCCAGTCCGGCTGTTGCGTGTTCGAGGAGATTCCCGAGTGCAAGCGCTGTTCGACCGACGAGGAATGCGATGACGGGGATCCGTGCACGCTCGACGGATGTAACACGGACGTGTTCTTCTGTCTTCACGTGGCCAGCAGCGGCGCCTGCAGCGACAACAACCCATGCACCATCGGGGATCAATGCGTGGCCGGGACCTGCGTGCCTGGCTCCATCCGTTCCTGCGATGATGACAACCAGTGCACTGTTGACTATTGCGGCGTCGACGGCGCCTGCGTGAACCAGAACATCGCCGACTGCCAGACCTGCGACGGCCCCGAGGGGTGCGACGATGGTTCCGATTGCACGATGGACTCGTGTGTCGAGGGCGTCTGTCGTTATTCCAGGCTTGTGTGCGACGACGGCAATGACTGTACCGACGATATCTGCCGGGACGACGGAGGGTGCGTATCGTCCAACAACACAGCGACCTGCGACGACGACGACATCTGCACAATTTCCGATATCTGCGTGGACGGTGAGTGCGTCGGTGGCACCGGCACGGCGGAATGCAGCGACGGTAACCAGTGCACCGCCGATTACTGCGATCCGGTCAGCGGATGCTACAGCGTCAACGAGGATCTGCCCTGCGAGGACGGAGACCCATGCACATTGAACGATCAGTGCGTGTTCGGGGAGTGCGTTTCCGGGACTGGCGGATGCAATGACAACAATCTCTGCACCATCGACAAGTGCAAGGATGGCGTTGGTTGTCAGTACCTCCAGGTCGACTGCAATGACCGTAACGCGTGCACGATCGATTCGTGCGATCCCGATACTGGTTGCGTCAACACGCCTGTCGTCGTCGATGATGGCGACGCCTGCACCGTCGACTCGTGCGACCAGACCACGGGCGTGATTTCCCGTGTGCCTGTCGAATGCGACGACAAAAACCTCTGCACGGTCGATTCTTGCGACACATCCACCGGCTGCGTGTTCAACGAAAAAACCTGTCCGGCCGGCCCCTGCATGGTCGCGACGTGCGATTCCACGACTGGCTTGTGCGGCGAGAAGCCGCTTGACTGCAACGACTCGAATCTCTGTACCATCGATTCGTGCGATCCGGCCGGCATTGGCGTCTGTGTCCATCAGGACAAGGTCTGCGAGCCTGTGAATCCCTGCGACGAAGTGAAATGCGAACCGTCTACCGGCGAGTGCGTCTTTGGAATGATCAATTGCGATGACGGCAACGCATGCACCACGGATGTCTGCGGAGGCGACGGCAAATGCGCGCACACCCCTGTAAACGGCGCGTGCAGCGACGGCGACATGTGCACGACCGGTGACCGGTGTGTCAACGGCGAGTGCAAGCCGGTCGGGGTTCTCGACTGTCCGGACAAGGCCTGTAACTCAAGCTGGTGCGACAGCGAAACTGGCTGCACGTACGAGGCGGTTCAGGATGGTCTTCCCTGCAACGATGCAAGCTTCTGCACCTCGGGGGACAGGTGTCAGGCCGGCCTGTGCGTCGGCGACCCGACCGCCAGTTGCGATGACGGAAATCCGTGTACGACCGATTACTGCGATCCGGTCGCGGGTTGTGTCAACGAAAACAATACGGCCACGTGCGACGACGGGCTTGTCTGTACCGAGAACGACGTCTGTTCAAATGGTACATGTGGTGGTTCGGCGGTTCAGTGCCCCAACGACAACGACCAGTGCACGAACGACTACTGTCTCGAAGGGTTCGGTTGCGTTAACGAGGCGCACACGTCGTCTTGCGATGACGGTCTCCAGTGCACCGAAAACGACGTCTGCGACATCAACGGCCAGTGCAAGGGACAGCCGGTGGTTTGTTCCTCCGCGAACTCATGCCTTTCCGGAATGTGCGTTGAGGGCCTTGGCTGCACGTTCGCGATGATGCCGGATAACACTCCGTGCGACGACTTCAGCGCGTGCACAACTGGCGAGAAGTGCGCCGCCGGCGCTTGCGGGGGCGGTGCAGCCGTGAACTGCAACGACGGAATCGACTGCACACGCGATGCATGCGATCCCGCGGCCGGTTGTGTTCATACGCTCAAGGACAACTGCAGGTGCTACCGCGATAACGCGAACTGCTTCATCCAGGGTGTCAGAACGTGTTGCGAGTACGACTGGGGTGACGTCAGATACGAGTGCACGTACGACTGCGGCTAAAACGTCCGGTGAATATCGGATCTGCAACATCACCAGCGCGTGACCGTCCAGAATACAATCCTGAAGTTACCGGCATCAGCCACTGCCAGGCGTTCGCCCGACACTCCCTTGATCACCGTTACGTCAGACGGGTAGTTGAACTGACCCTCGCCGTATCCGAACGAACCGAGGGTGTCTGCGACTTCGCCATCCGCGTTAAACAGGACAAGCCTGTGATTGTAGGTGTCGGCAACGACGACGCGGCCATCGGAAAGACAGGCGATTCCGCCGGGATAGTTGAGTTTGAACCCGTCTGTCGGTGCAATGACGCGGCTCAGCACTCCATCGGGCTCAAACACCTGGATGCGATTGTTTTGAGTGTCGCAGACCCATACCCGGCCGTCGGGGGCCACCGAAAGGGCCGACGGCGTCCTGAAGCGTCCGGCGGTCTTTCCATATCTGCCGAAAGAGTACATGTAGACGCCGAGCCGGCTGAAAACCGATACCCGGTGGTTTCCCGTGTCCGCCACGTACACCGTGTTTCCATCAGGAGACACGCCGACGTCTCGTGGCGTGTCGAACTGGCCAGGATCGATCCCTGCCGAACCGAATTTGTAAAGGAACACTCCGGCCGGCGTCATTGCCTGAACGCGTCCGCCCGAGTTGTCGACGATGAAAACGCGCCCCTCCGACTCCGCCATCCCCCTGGGGGACAGGAAGCGACCGTCGTTCACTCCGTATCCCCCGAATATGCGCACGAATTTTCCGTTCGAATCAAAGACCTGAACGTAGTGGGTCTTGCTGTCGCTTACCAGAAGCTGGCTGCCAATTCCCTCGGGACCAGCCATCGAGATCAGATCGGTTGGCGCAAGAAAGCTGCCACTTCCTGACCCTGGCCCGCCGAAACTGCCGGAATGCATCCAGCCTGTCTGGAACTCGCACCTGTTCTGCCTGCAGAATCCGTTGATCCCGGCCGATTTGCAGTGGTAGTCCTGCAGGCACGCAAGTGGCCGGCAGGTTGCTTCGAGGTTTATGTCATCGACAAATATCCCTCGGCCCGCGTTCGAGTACCCGTCATGCGAGTCGAAAGAGAATTCGATGCTGATCGTGTGTCCGGCGAATCCGGAAAGGTCGATCGCCACAGGTGTCGTCTGCTTCATCGGGAAGTCGGACGGCCTGTTCCAGACGATGAAGCGACGCGGTCCATCGACCGTTTCAGCCAGAATCGAGACGGTGAACTCGTCGTAGCCGCCGAGCGGATCCACGTCCTGCCAGGTTGAGAATGTCATCTGCACGGCACTTGAAGCGGGAAGGGTAACCGGAGCCGAACGCGTTGTTCCGGCCACCCGGTCACCGCTGTCGTAGCCGTTCTGGGTTTCGTCCCCGAAGTAGAGCGTCGGTCCGGTCAGGCCGTCGATACCGGTGATTTCCTGGACAAGTCGCCAGCCGATATCCCAGTCGATGTTGTCGATGAACCAGTCCTGAGGCCAGCCATCGCGGAAATCCTCGTCCAGGACGACTGGAAGGCAGCACGACTCCTGCAGGAGGGCTCCCGTGATGCAACGATGGGCCGAGTTGCAGATCGGTATCAGGCACTGCGCGACAGGGGGACAGTCGCCGATGGTCAGGCAACAGCCGCCTGTGCGAAGAGGCGTGTTCAGGCAGGCGCCATTGGATTGGTCGCAGGTGTCTGTCGTACATTCGTCTCCGTCGTCGCAGTCCTGGTCCAGAACGCAGTTCGAGCAGCCGGCAATGGTCTGGTGGTAACAGGTTCCCGAGTAACAGAAGTCGGCGGTACACTGGTCATTGTCGTCGCAGTCAAGCGCATCGCCGGAACAGCTTCCCTCAATGCAGCGATCCTGTTCCGTGCAGCCGTTCGAGTCCGAGCAGGAACCGGTTCCAGGCTCGTGTATGCAACCGGTCGTCGAGACGCAGTAGTCGAAAGTGCACGGGTTCGAGTCGTTGCAGTCCCTTGCCCCGCCAGGCACGCATGCCCCGGCGTGACAGTAGTCATCCCTGGTGCAGGGGTTGAAGTCGTTGCAGACCGTGCCTTCGGCGGCGTAGTGGGCGCAGTCTCCCGATACATCGCAGTAATCGTTGGTACACGGATTGCCATCGGAGCAATCGATAGCGGTTCCCGCGACGCATCTGTTTATTTCGCACCGATCACCGACCGTACACGGGTTGTTGTCGTTGCAGTCGGAAAGGATGGTGAAACCGCCACCGTTATGCGAGCAGGAGTAAAGCACACTGTCGACACAGAAATTGGCGCCCGGACTGCAGAGCTGGTTGCGGCAACGGTCGCCGTCGCAGAATGACCCGGTTTCGCAGTGCCGGTCTTCGGTGCACTCGACGCATTCCAGCGTCTCCGGGTCGCAGATGCCGCGTGGGCAGTGGGCACATGGATCGAGGGAGTCCAACTGCGCGTCGATGTCGGTCGAATCCTTACCAACCGTGCTGTCATCACCGGAGTCCGAGGTGTCCGATCCCTCGTCCGGGAGGTCCAACTCGAGGTCGTTGTCGTGGGCATCGATCAGGTGATCGCTGGAAACGTCCCCCGCGTCGGAAGCTTCGAACCCGTCCGTCACATCGGGGAGGCCGTTATCGAGCATCTCGCCGTCACTGGCGGCGTTGTCACCTCCGATGAACGTGTCCGGCCTTTCCTGGGGCAGACCGCACGCGGCCAGCATCGTCGTTGCCGTCACGAGCGCCAGAACTGAGCTTTTCATGGCCCTCCAGGGGAAGTCAGATCGGAAACCTCGATATTGTATCCGTTTTTTGAATCCGCGCTCGTTGACACGCCCCGATGCGTCTGCAACAATTCCGCACTGTTAGTGATTCGTCAGGTTCACGCGGGGCTTTTGTGGTCCCGGCCTGCGAAACAGGAGGGATTTTATGAGGTCTTTCGCGGTGTCTTCCATTACTGCCGTGCTGTTTGCCGCTGCGGTGTCGCTGGCATCCGGTACCGTCCTGGCCAGTGAGGCCGTGTCCGACGACGGATTCGAACCAGCTGGTTCGATGATCGATGGCGAGGCTTTCAGGGCGCTTCCCAGGAAGGCCAGAGCTGACCTGACGTCGCCGGCCTGGCTGTACGTTCAGACCGTCCCGGCGGACGCGTCCATCTCGATCGCCGACCAGTCAACCATCGGCAGCGGATCAGCCTTTCATGAGTCGGCTTCGCAGCGGTGGGTTCAGGTGAAGGTCAGCGCGCCAGGATTCCGTCCTTTCGAAGGATATGTCGAAGTCGCCGAGAAGACCGTCCGCAAGGTTCGTGTCGAACTTGAGGTGATGGGGGGCTCGGTCACGGTGCTTGCCCGGCCTTTTGGCGCCAGGGTCAGCATCGATGGAAAATTCGTGGGCACCACACCGGTCACAGTGAACAACGTCAAGGCCGGCGCTCGCGAGGTCAACGTTGAGGGCAGGGGATGCAAGGGCCCGATCATGATCATGGTCGAGGTCGATGGCGCGTTTGTGCTTGGCGAAGATCATTGCGCGCCCAAGATGCGTGACGTCAGGCCGACGACTCCGCCATCACCCAGGGATGAGAGAGCCCAGGCCGCGGCTCCGGCACCTGCCCCCGCGCCCGCACCGGCTCCTGCCCCGGCGCCCGCCCCGGCTCCTGCCCCAGCGCCTGCACCGGCACCGGCACCTGCCCCCGTGGTGGCCCAGCCGGCCCCCGCACCAGCGCCGGCTCCGGCTGCAACCCAGGGGACGCCCCGTCCGAAGTGCGACAAGGTGTGCGACAAGTTCATTCAGGCGGTCAGCCCCGCAAGCATGCAGGGATACATCCGGAACAGCTGTATCGCAAGGTGCGAAAGCGGCGATATGGACTTCGCTGTGTGCGCGTGGAAGGCACAGTCGATGACCGACGTCCAGAACTGCAATAAGCTTCCGAAAAAGTGATGAATCCCAACCGGGTTTAAGGATTCTTCATCTTTCTAATCAAGCGCTTCCCATCGATATCCCAGATTCTTACCGCATCCTTCTCGTGTCTCGACCCAGCTGGCGCGAGAACATAGAGCAGCCGCGTGTCTCTGGTTTCCCTCCACGGGGCGTGATGGTACTCGCGCGCGATCACCGACATCGGATACGTCCCGATGCGCGTGCGGGGCATGTCCACAACGACCGAGAACGACGAAACGCCGGCGTCCTGCAGTATCAGCCGGGAGGCCTCTTTCATCAGGAACACCGAGGCAGCCGACTCCTGGGTACGGTAGTAGCGCGCTGTCAGAACCGCCTGGTTCGACGCGATGCAGACTGAAAGAATCACCGTGACAAGCGCGGCGACGCCGGGCACCCTGGCAGGAGGGTTCAAGCGGCGCACAATCATGGCGACCGGGACCATCGCCAGTCCGAAGAGCACCATTGAATAGTGCGGATAGAATGCCTTTCCCGTTTTCAGAAGCAGCCCGACGAGCACTGGAAGGTTGAGCAGCGTCAAGGTCCACAAAGGATTGTCGCGGACGCTCCGCACAAAGCCCCTTCGCCAGTCTCCGATGGTGGCGACCACCATCCAGCCGTGTGCGGCCAGTGCGCCGATAAGCGCTGCTGCCACGAGAGCCAGGGAGACCAGTCCCCCAGCTGAAGGCAGACCAAGCAGAGTGGCGTATTTTTCGGAGCCACCCTGCGCCAGGAATCCCCACTCGGTCATGGGGAACCAGAATCCCTTTCCGAGGAAGTAGGTGAAGTCGCCAGCCGCGTACAACACCTGGTAGTATCCCGCCCTGAAGGCTTCATACCAGGGCGAGGCTGCGGACGCGATCTGGTTGATGATGCGTGAAGTGTTCGCCCACCCGTCCATCCAGTCGACCACGAAGTAAGGCAGGTACGTTGAAACTCCGATGCCGATGCCGGCCGCCACGTGTCCCCACCTGACGCGCGGCCTCCAGCAGGCCATCATTACCAGCGTCATCAGCGTAAGGTGTGGACAGGACATGTGGATCTGCGGGGAAACCACGAGCAACGCCGCCAGCCAGCCCCATCGGAAGCGACCCTCGCCGCGCAGGGCGCCAAGCAACAGCCAGATCCACAGAAAACCAAGTGGAACAAGCAGGTTCGGGTTCCACTGTCGATCCGAGAAGAAGACCGAAAAGGGGTTGAATGCGGACAACAGGAGTACCATCAGTGCCGCGAAGGTCCCGAATTCCCTGCGAAAAACAGCGTATCCCAGCGCCAGCCCCAGCAGGTTTAGAATCACCAGGTAGACGCCGGCGCCCATGGGATTCGACGTGAAGAAGAACGGCACGGACATTACTAAGTGGTAGAGACCACCCGGCGTCATCGCCTTGTCGCCAGTCATGCTGACGCCTTTGACAGGGAAATACTTCAGTTCCGCCACATGCCTGGCGGTTGCGTATTGGGTCGCCTCGTCCCCGGCCAGTCTCGCGTCGGGAATGAAGGCCAGTCTGAAGATTGCGGACGCGATGAGGATCGTCGCGGCAATCAGGGCATGCCATCTGGGTGGTTTGAGCCGCAACATTCGCATTCGACCTGCAAGACTGTCTGGAAGGATATCACCGGGAACATCGGTCGTGGAGCCGTATTCGGCAGGGCAGGTGTCAGTACGTGGGGCAATCGTCCTTGTATCTGGCAAGACCTCTGCACATGACCCACGGCACTCCGTAGTCCTGACCGGGGAAGCACGGCATTTCACTGATTTGCGTCGAGGAAGACGGAGCAATCAGACATCCGTAACAGACCTTGATCGGGAAAGCCAGCTCATTCGAGTAGATCACTTCGCCGGCAAGGTTTTCAGCCTGAAGCATCACGTAGACGTTGATATCCACTGCTTCCTGGGTACCCTTCTTGGCCCTGAGCTGTTCGCCGAGGAAGTTGCCGACCTCGGCCTTGATGACTTCGATACCGACGGCTCCTTCTTCTTCCGGCTCCAGTCCGGCCGAGACCGTGTGCTGGATCCCATCGACGAGATACGTCTGCTGCTGCGTGGTACTCAGTGTGCCGTTCAGATCGCCCAGGTCAACCCAGGATATGGCGCCCTTGACTGAAATGTAGTTGACCTCGGTCTGCAGCGAGGTAGGACTTTCGTTGATCAACGTCATGCTGCTGACCATCATGTTCTTGAAACGGGGGTACATGTAGTAGGTATTGGTCAGCATCACGTCCATGATGCCGCTCGACATGACCGCCTGCGCCCGCTGACCGGGCTGAATGACGCAGTCCGTTCTGGACGACACCGCCATGACGTCGTACACGAACAGGGCGCGCGGATTCTCCTGCTCGCAGGTCACCAGCGTCGGCAGCGCGCCGATCAGGACGGCCATGGCCGCCAGCCTGGCGATGAAAGCCTTGTTTTTCATAGCGACACCTCTCTGTTAACGACCTTCGGCGTGATGAAAATCAGCAGTTCGGAACGGTCGTCGGATCTGTTGCGGGACTTGAACAGCCACCCGAGAACCGGGATGTCACCGAGGAACGGGATCTTCTTGAAGGACTTGCCGGTGCTGCGCGTGTAGATACCGCCGATGACCGTGGTGTCGCCGTCGCGGATGAGCAGCTCGGTATGGGCCTCCTTCTTCTGGATGGTCGGGTTGCCGTTTGCGGCCAGGTTACCGAAGTCCGGTTCGTTCTTCGTGATGTCGAGTTTCAGGTTGATGTGGCCGTCGCGCGTGACGTGCGGTTCCACGTCGAGGCGCAGGTCCGCCGAGAAGAACTGGGTATTGACGCCAGCCGCGGACACGACGCTGATCGGGATCTGGACACCCTGGGAGATGGATGCCTTGCGGTTGTCGAGCGTGCTGATTCGCGGTGAAGAAATGATCTTCACATCACCGTTTTCTTCAGCGGCCGACAGACGCAGCGTCAGATTCCCGATGCCGCCGATCGACCCGAGCTGTATACCGATGGCGCCGCCGGATCCGGTTCCGACCGCGGCGGGAAGGTTGACCGCCCAGTTTGGATTGTCAAGCGAGATGCCGCCGCTGGGGTCGGCCGCGCCGCTGCCGCCCGCCAGCCCGATGCTGGACGGGAACGCCGTGCCAGTTTCATTGCCGAACGCCGACGACATCGAGAAGTTTCCGCCCCACTGGATACCGATGTCCTCGGAGAACGTGGTGCGTGCCTCGACGATACGTGCCTCGATAAGGATCTGCGGGGTCTGCTGGTCCAGCCTTGTCACCAGTTCCTCGGCCGCGGCCAGGTAGTCCTCGGTGTCCTTGATTACCAGGGTGTTCGTGCGTTCGTCGACCGAGACCGAGCCCTTGTCCGAGAGGACGTCCTTGACTCGAGTGGCCATTTCTCCGCCCTTGCCGTAGTTGACCGGCACGAGCCTGACGACGACCGGCTTCAGTTCGCGCTGTTTCTTGGCCTTCTCGACCTTGGTCTCGTATTCCTTCTGGATGGACTCAGCGCTCGCGACGCGGTAGATGCCCTGCTCGACAACGTAGTCGAGTCCCTTGGCCTTCAATACCGTGTCCAGTGCAAGGTCCCACGGCACGTCTTCCAGGTGGAAGGTCACCTTTCCCTTCACCTCTTCGGAAGTGACGATGTTGACACGTCCTTCGCGGGCGAGGAACGTCAGCACGTTCTGTATGTCGGCGTCCTTGACCGTCAGATTGATCCTGCGGCCCTGGTATTTCTTCTTTTTGGGAACAAGCGACGGCTTCAGGTATCCCTCGCCATCAGCGGTCTTCGGATCCTCGGCCATCTCGGGGGAAGCTGGCCTGGCCGCTGGTGCGGTCGTGGCCTGTGCCGCCATCGGTCCGACGCGCGGAGTCGGTGTAACGCCGGCCATCAGTTCGGAAGATGCCGGTCCGGAGAAGTTCCACACCAGCTTGCCACCCTGTCTGGACAGATTCTGGCCGACAGGCTTGTCCAGCGAAGCGACGACCTGAATCCGTCCGCTTTCGAGCTGGAATGAACTGACCATGGCCACCGGAGTGTTGAACGCCGTTACATCCAGCCTTCTGGCAAGCTCCTTCGGAAGGCTGGCGCCCTCGATGGTCAGGATGTAGGCGCCGTCACGCGTCGTGATCGAGTAGTCCGGTTCGCCTTCAATCGACAGGACTATGCTCGGTCCGCTGCTGGAATTCTTGAAATCGATGGCGTTGATCCGGGTCACGCGATCCTGCGTCGAAGCAAGCTTCGCGGCATCCTTCCTCGCCAGTTCGAGTTCATTCCTGAGCCGATCAATCTCGGCCTGGGCCGCGGCATTGGCTTCCTTGGCGGCTTTCTTTTCCGCCGTGCGGGCAGATTCGAGTTCCCTGGTCAGTCTGGCGATTTCGCCGTCGGCCTTCTCACGTTCCTGACGTCCGGCGGCACCCGCGGCATCCCTGGCCGCGGCCAGTTCGGCCTTAAGTCTCTCGACTTCCTTCTGTTTTTCGGTCAGTTTCGTATTTGAGCTGCTGGCTTCCAGACTGAGCTCGTCGATTCTTGCCGCCGCCGCTCGTTCCCTGGCCAGGGCCTCCTGCTCGCGTTTGCTGGCCGCGGCCATCTCGGCCCGGTAGCCGGCCAGTTCCTTCTGCGCAACTTCAAGCTTTCCGTTCTCGCCGGCATTCCTGCTCTTCGCCAGTTTCTGGATTTCGGCTTCCTTCTGGTCGACCATCTTCTGAAGTCGGGCGACTTCCTTCGTCTCATCGGCCGAACGGTTCTTCTTCAGCGTGTCGACCTGGTATTCCAGTTCCTGAATCTTCCTTTCGTTGGAGGCCAGTTCCTGGTCACGTTCGGCCATCTCGACCTGGGCCGTCTCGACCTGCGCCGACAGATCCTGGATGCGGGCTTCCTGTACGCGGCTCCTCTCGGTCACGTCAGCCAGCGCTTCTTCGTACTGGGAACGGAGCGAAGCCACTTCCTGCTCGCTCTGGGCCAGCGCGCTATTGCGTCCTTCTTCCTGGGCCGCGACCCTTGCCGCCTCCACCTGCGCGCGCAGAGAGGCGAGTTCCTTTTCGCTCGCAGCCAGCCTGGCCTCGGCCGCCGCCTTCTCAGCCGCGATCCTGGCCTCGGATTCGGCCGCGATCCTTCCAGCTTCAGCCCGTGCGGCCGCGAGTTCCTTTTCCTTTGCTTCCAGGCGCGCAAGCGAATCCTTCTGGGAAGCCGTCATCTGGCCATCGGCCCTGGCGGCAGCCTTTCTTGCCTTTTCCGCCTCTGCCTTGAGCTGGGCGATTTCGTCTTCACGAGCCTCAATTTCCTTCTTTGCAGCGTTCTGTTCGGCCAGGAGCCTGGTCTCGTGGGACATCCGCTCGTTCTCGAGTCCGGTCTTCAGATCCGCGATCTCCTTTTCCTTCGCGGTCAGTTTGATCGTCGCGGACTGCGCTGCCTCGTCAGCCGCATCGGCCTTCGCGCGCAATGCCTTCAGTTCGGTCTCGCGCGATTCGATCTGCTCGCGAAGCTGTCGAGCTTCATCGGTCTCAACCGCCTTGCGGTTATTCTTCAGGTTGTCGACCTCGGCCTTCAGGGCCGCGACCTCGCGTTCCGCCTGGGCGCGGCTCCTGGCAATAGCCTCAAGGCGCTTCTCTTCGGTTTCCAGCTTTCCGACCGTCTGACTCCAGGCCTTCGAAGCCTCGTCACGTTCCTTCTGCAGGCGCGCGAGCTCAGCCTTCTCCTCGGTGACCCGTGCCGTCAGGCGTTCTGCCTGCCTGGTCAGCTCTGCCGCCCTGGCTGCTTCGACTCTCGCGGTTTCGACCTTCTTTTCAAGGTCGGCCATCTCCTTTTCCTGACGCGCCTTGTCCGCGCGGGTCCGATCTATCTCAGCCTGGAGGGCCGCGGCCTTCTGGTCCTGGTTGTTTTTCCGGGCGTCAGCCAGGCGGGCCGTCAGTGCTTCCTCACGTTCCCTGGCCTCGCGCACCTGGGCCAGCTTGGAGTTTTCCTGTTCCTTCAGACGGTTCAGTTCAGCAACGCTCTTTTCTTCGGCGATCCTTGCTTTCCTGGTCTCGGCCAGACGCGCCTTCTCCTCGGATGTCAGCCTCGCTGCCTCGCGCGCCTCGCGTTCGGCCTCGGCCTTCAATTCCTCGGCCTTTGCCCTCAGCCTCTCGGCCTCGAGACGGCTCTGCTCCTCGGACAGTCTCAGACCGGCCTCGCGTTCGCGATTCGTTCTGATCTGTTCCAGCAACTCCTTCTCGCGGGCGAGTTCCGCCTTGATCCTTGCGACCTCGGCGTTCAGTTCGTCCGTGTCGGGAGCGGCTGCACGACGGCCTGCCCCATCCACGCGCACGACAATCCCGCGATCGGTGGCCTTGATGTCATAGGCAGCGCTCTGGCGCAGACCGATGATTATCCTGCCGACAGGGGTGCCGTTGCTTTTGATCTGCATGCCGACAATCTGGTCGAGAACGCCGTTGTCGACCATGACGGGGTCGGAAACCTTGCTGGCGTCCGCCTGCGACACGTCGACGAACAAACGCATCGGCTTGTCCAGTTTGAAGACGCTGAACGTCGGTGTGTGTTCGGCCGAGATCAATATCACTGTTTCATCCGCTTCCTCGGTGACCGTAATCCCCGAGATCGTGTTCAGATCATCCGGGTTGGCCAGGGAAGTTCCTGAAATCAACAGGAATACCGAGGCTGACAACAGCCCCATCAATTTCGCGCGTTGCATCGCGACCTCCATCCGGGAAGGCAAATAGTTCCTTTGGAATCGTAAGTCGACTTCGCAAAAACCAGCAAAGAAACGGCATAAACTTTTCGGGAAACCCGTGGGAAGTCGTAGGGGCGAATCACATTCGCCCTTCCGTAGGCCGGCCCGCAGGGCTGGCCGTCCATACAGAGCCCTGGAATCATGGCCTACGGTTCGGCCGGTGAATCCTCCTGGCCCTGCCACTGTCCCCGATCCTGCCACTGTTCCTGTCCCTGTTCAGAAGGGGCGAATTGCCTGCCCTGAGCATGTCGAAGGGTCATTCGCCCCTACGGGTTCCTGTTATCCGCGTTGGCACGCATTCGGATTCATACAGGGGCGCCGCACTGAGGTGAGATTCATGGATTTGGTCGCCCCGTCCCACGGCTGGCGCCGTGGGCTCCGGATGAAAGACCCCTCGATGGACGAGGGGCCTGAAACGGCGAACCGCCGACGCTATGGGCGAATGTAATTCGCCCCTACACGGACGTGGCGGACGGTGTTGGCATGGATCCCCTCTGGCTGATTGCAGATGCGGCTGACGGGGTCAGGGGCAGGATCAGGATCAGGGGCGGGGGGACGGCGGGGTGGCGGGAGACACCCCACAAGTGGAGTAATCTTCATCCAATCCGCAGTTTTCCGTGATGAACGGTTGGGGCTAAGCACTTATACTTTAAAGGTTTGTTTGTTTTCTGGTGCGTGGCTCGGATATTGCATGTAGAATTCACGCCCCGCTTTTTCCCGGGGCGCGGACACGAATCGTACGGTGGTTGAATTGCTTAAAGCCAAACAGGAACCTGAAGTCATTTCATTCGGCACCAGACCCCTGCCGGCGCCTTCGAGGCTGATTTCTGGTTTGAAGCCTTATGATGCGGTCTCATCTCTGGACACGATCTCGCAGCTTCCGGCCGGGCTCAGCCCCCTGAAGCTGGATTGGAACGAAAGCGTCATTCCCCCCTCTCCGCGCGTAATCGACGAAATAACCAGATTTTTGAAGAACTCGCATCACATCAACTGGTATCCGGATCTCGGGGCGGCCAAGCTGCGCAAGACCCTTGTCGCGTACACGGGCGTTCCCGCGGAAGACATCATAGTAACGAACGGCTCCGACGACGCGCTCAGCCTGGTCGTGTGTTCCTACGTCGACCCCGGTGACGACGTCGTGCTGGTTTGGCCGACCTACGGTCATTTCCTGGTTTATTGTCGCGGTCGTGGCGTGGAACCGCGTCTCGCGATGCCCGAAGATCCGTTTGACACCCCAACCAGGACATTGACCAGGACCCTCCGTCAGGACACCAAGCTGTGCTACATCGCCAGCCCGAACAATCCGACCGGTGTGGTAACCCCTCCGGATCACATCCAGGAACTGTGCGGCGAGTTCCGGTCCACGCTCTTCATCGTGGACGAGGCTTATTTCGAATTCTGCGGCGTCACGTCAGCCCGTCTGGTAGGCAAGATTCCGAATCTGGTCGTCACCCGGACGTTCTCGAAGTGCCTGAGCATGGCGGGTCTCCGCGTGGGTTACCTGATGGCTTCGGGCGAGGTGATGACCAACCTGCGCCGTCTTTACAATCCGAAGAGCGTAAACGTCCTCGGCCAGGTCGGCGCTGCCGCGGCACTTCTGGACTACGAGTTCATCTCGAATTACGTCAGCGAGTGCAGGGTTGGCCGGACCTGGGTGGTTCAGGCGCTGGCCGAACGCGGCGTGGATGTCCGCAGCACCTCCGGTAACTTCATCCTCGTCCGTCTCACCGATCCGGCCGGATTCTGCCGAAAACTGGAGTCTGTCGGAGTTTTCGTGCGCGATCGCAGCGGTATCAAGGACTTCGAAGGATACGTGCGCATCACCATCGGGCCGGTGGACTACATGAAGGAATTCATCCGCCGTCTCGACATGCTCCGGGTCGAGAATCCAGATCTGCTTACGCCGTGGTCCCAGGACTGAACCGGTCGTTCGCGGCGAGCGTCCTCAATCCACACATGAATACCCGATTCAACATTCCGGTCGCGTCCCCCGGCCAGGCCCGGGTTGTGTAAATAATCGGCTTGGAGTAAATTCCTGTGGGCTTGCATGCACGGATGACCGGGAGGTTCTCAGATGGGTCGGATCATCGAGGGAAAGTTGACCGCGAAGGGACTGAAGGTCGCCCTGATCGTCAGTCGTTTCAACCACTTCATCACCGATCGGCTCGAGGAAGGCGCGATGGATGCGCTTACCCGTCATGACGCTTCGACCGACGATGTCGACGTGATCCGCGTCCCGGGAGCGTTCGAACTCCCGCTTGTCGCGGCCAGGGCAGCCAAGTCGGGCAGATACGATGCCGTCATCTGCCTGGGCGCCGTCGTTCGCGGCTCAACACCGCATTTCGACTACGTTGCCAGCGAGGCGGCGAAGGGAATCGCGATGGCCGGGCTCGATTCCGGGGTTCCGGTGATCTTCGGGGTTCTCACGACCGACACGCTGGAACAGGCTATCGAGCGTGCGGGCACCAAGGGCGGGAACAAGGGTTGGAATGCCGCCTTGTCCGCCATCGAGATGGCCAACCTGCTGAAACAGATGTGATCGGGAGATTCCGGGGGACTGATGGGAACCAGACGTCGCGGGCGTGAATGCGCCCTTCAGCTCATGTACATGTGGGAATATAACCGCGCAGGTCGGTTCGACACCGATGCGTTCTGGATGGAACTGCCCCAGGAGGAAAGGGCCACCCGGCAGTTCGCCGAGAGGCTTGTCGAGGGCGTGACAGGTAATCTTGAACACATCGACACATTGATCAAGGACGCGTCCACGAACTGGCGGCTGGATCGGATGGCCAACGTGGACAGGAATATATTGCGTCTGGCGACATGGGAACTCGAGAACATCGCCGAAACACCGCTCAAGGTGGTTCTGAACGAGGCGATTGAGCTGTCCAAGCGTTTCGGCTCCGAGGACTCCAGTGCGTTCGTCAACGGCGTCCTGGACAGAATCGGATCGATGTTGCGTCCAGGAACCACGAAAGGTCACGAGGTCGAAGATGCCGCCATCGCAGGCGCGGCACCCCTCGAAGAAGGGGACGCGCGGACGGAGCAGCCGGGATGAAGGTCTCCCTGGTCAAGCCGGATTTGCACCAGATCGATCGAGTGTCGGTCGACACGTTCGTGCTGCCGGTGTTTGACGACCACAAACCTCCACGCGGACTGACCGGACTGGTCGACTGGCGGCTGTGCGGGATGATGTCGCGCATGCTGGCTGGCGGCCGGGTCTCGACCAGGTTTCGCGATGTGACGCTGCTTCCGGCTTATGGGCGTTTCGCGGCCAACCGCATACTGGTCTTCGGCATGGGCAACAGCGATGATTTTTCCCAGGCTCGCGCAAGGGAAGTTGCCTGGTTCATGGCCGAAAAACTTTTAAAGCTCAGAACCTCCACCTTCCTGACTTGTCTGCCCGGGTCCGCGGCAGGCATGGTTCATCCAAGGTCGGGCATGGAGTTGTTCCTTGAGGAATTCTCGCGCATCTTCGGCAGCGACGAGATGTTTCCCTCGCTCGAGGTTCACATGGTGGAGGCTCAGGAATACCACCGCGACCTGAACGACATGATCCTCGTCGCCACAAGGCGGCTCCGCGGCATCTGGAAATAGCACCCACTGAATGCAGGAAGGAATCTCATGATACCGGTTGACAGCATATGCGTGGCCCTCGACACGCCTGACCTTGGCAGGGCTTGCGAACTGGCATCGGCCCTGGCCGGGGAGGCAGGCTGGTTCAAGGTCGGATTGACGTTGTACGGCGCTCACGGGCCAGCGGCGGTTGATCGGATTGCCTCCTGCGGCGGCAGGGTGTTTCTGGACCTGAAACTGCACGATATTCCGATCCAGGTGGCCGGCGCCGTTGCCGCTGCCGCGGATCTGGGCGCCAGCCTTCTGACAGTGCACGCCTCGGGAGGGCCTTCGATGCTTGCGTCGGCAGCCGCGGCACGGAAGAATGGCATCAAGGTTGTGGCGGTAACCGTCCTTACGTCGATCTCCGGCGAGGAACTCGGAGCGATCTGGCCAGGTCAGGAACCGCAGCAGGCGGTCACCAGACTGACATCGCTGGCGGTCGACGCCGGTCTTGACGGAGTGGTCATGTCGCCACGTGAGGTCGCGGCCATGCGCGGTCTGGTGCCTCCCGGGTTCCTTTTCGTGGTTCCCGGCATACGTCCGGTCGATTCCGGAGTGAAGGGCCAGGACGATCAGGCCCGTACCGGTGATCCCCAGTCGGTGTACCGCGCCGGCGCTAACATTCTGGTCGTGGGAAGGCCAATCACTCACGCCGACGACCCTGTCGTGGCGGCCCGGCGAATCCGGGGCGCCTGACACGCACCTATCCTTTTCGGGGGGCAAGATGGATTCAAGAAACAGGAACAGACCGGAACGTCCACAGGACGGACCTGGCGGACGCAGATCTGGCGGTGGAGTCAGGGACGGCGCGCGCGGCCGGGCGTCATCCGGCGGCGAGAGTCGTGATTCGGGACGTGGACGCGGTCAGGCTGTCCGGTCCGGTCGTGGTTATGAGTCGGGTGGTCCATCAAACCATGGAAATCGTGGCCGGACTGGGGACTCATCCAGGTCCCAGACTGGTCGTGGATCGGCCCAGGCGCCGGGAAGGCCGTCAGCGCCGCGATCCTTTGATGGCGATGACGCGATTGTGGTGTGCGGGATTCATCCGGTGCGCGAGTTTCTGTCGGTTCAACCGAATGCCATCAAGGAGATTGTTCTCGACCGCCGCACGCCACCGGGCGCGATTGAGATCGCCCGGGACGCAGCAGCGCTCGGCATCCGTGTGCGCGAGGCGGACCCGGCCGGTTTCGAGGAACTGGTCGGACCGGCGAACGCTCAGGGCATAGCGGCCCTGCTCAAACGGATGGACCCTGTTGATGGAGATGAGCTTGTCGATCAGGTGGACAGGGCCGGAGACGGCATCCTGGTCGCGCTGGACCTGGTTCAGGATCCGCAGAATCTTGGTTCAATCCTTCGTACGGCCGCGTTTTTCGGCGTGGCCGGGGTGATCATCCCGAAGGATCGCAGCGTCAGGTTGACGCCCTCGGCGATCCGCGCCTCGGCGGGTGGCGCGGCGAGGGTCCCGGTGGGAGAGGTTACCAACCTGGCCCGGACGCTTCAGCGTTGCGTTTCGATGGGAA
>JAGOFO010000132.1 GCA_017997155.1 Myxococcota bacterium | reverse complement strand
TCGACACCGATGGCGACGGAGTCATCGACGACCAGGACAACTGCCCGTTAGTCCCGAATCCCGACCAGGCCAACCTGGACGGCGACATGCTTGGAGACGAATGCGACAAGGATGTCGACGGAGACGGTTCCCTGAACGTGGATGATTGCGCGCCCCGGGACGATTCCGTGTACCCGGGCGCCACCGAGGTCTGCAACGCCATCGACGACGACTGCGACGCCTCGACCGACGAGGGATTCCCCGATCTGGACACCGATGGCATCGCGGACTGCGTGGACCCGGACGACGATGGCGACGGAACGAACGACACGGTCGACAACTGCCAGTACCTGCGCAACGACGACCAGGCGGACGCCGATTCGGACGGCATCGGAGACGCATGCGACCCTGACGCCGACGGCGATGGAACGGACGATGAGGTGGACAACTGTCCCGGGCTGCGCAACGACGATCAGGCCGACGCCGACCTGGACGGCATCGGCGACCCGTGCGACCCGGACTCCGACGGTGACGGCATCGGCAACGGTCAGGACAACTGCCCGACGCTGGCAAACCCGGACCAGGCCGACTTCGACACGGACGACATCGGCGACGCCTGCGACCCGGACATGGACGGAGACGGGTCCTCGAACCACCTCGACTGTCAACCGATGAACCCGGAAATCTATCCCCTGCAATCCGAGATCTGCAACGGCGTGGACGACGACTGCGACACGAACGTGGACGAGGGGTTTGACGACAGGGATCACGACGGTCTTGCGGACTGCGTCGATAACAACATCGATGGAGACGAACTGGACAACGACATGGACAACTGTCCGACGATACCGAATTCGGACCAGGCGGACATGGACGTTGACGGACTTGGCGACCAGTGCGATCCCGACATCGACGGGGACGAGTTGATCAACACGAATGACAACTGCCCGACCGACCCCAACCCGCTGCAGGAGGACCTGGATCTGGACAAGTGGGGAGACGCGTGCGACCCGGACGTCGACGGCGACCTGATCCTGAACGATCAGGACAACTGCCTGCGTGACAAGAACATGGATCAGCTTGACACGGACGACGACGGCCTTGGCGACGCGTGCGACCCGGACGCCGACGAGGACGGTCTGCCAAACGCCGACGACAACTGCCCCAGGGTCGCGAACCAGGACCAGTCCGACCTTGACGACGACACGCTGGGCGATGCGTGCGACGAGGACGACGACAACGACGAGATCGCGGACGACGAGGACAACTGCCCGGTCGACTTCAATCCCACGCAGGATGACACGGACACCGATGACATCGGCGATGCGTGCGACACCCCGGTCTATCCGGACGTGATCGAGGAAGACACCGGAGATGTCGAATCAATCTGTGATTACGTCGGCTTTGACGACACACCGACCGAGCCCGACATCGGCCAGGACGCGAACGACGAGAGTCCGGCGCGGCCTGAAGCCGAAGTGATCCTGGACACGGTCGAAATCGACGCCATCGAAACGGACATCGGCGGCGAAGGCGGCGGATGCGCGACCGTGACAGTTCCCCATGGCCGGAGCATCACGCTGGCACTGCTGCTGGTCGCGATGATGACGCTGCTTGCGATCGGCGCCCGGAACAGGACACGCCCCGCCGGCAGCAATCGGAAATAACGAATTACTTCAGGCGATTGATAACCGCCGTGATCTGTTCGGGCTTCAACTCGCCCTGGAGCATGTCCAGAATCGCATCGTTTGCGTCCAGGAAATACACCGCGGGAATAACCATGATCGGCCTGAACGTGGAATACGTGGCGACCATCTCCGGCTGCGTGTCCTTGTGAAGGCGTTCCACCGGGAACGCGGGCGGCTGTCCCAGCGCCTCGGTCAGCGCGCTGGCCGTGGCGTTGATTCGGTCACGGGTGCAGTTGCAGCATTCCTCCTCGTCGACCAGCACGATACGGGCCAGCGGTGAGGCACTTGCCGGTGCCGCAGCGACCGATGAAGGTCCCGCGGCGCCGCCGCGCGCGCCACAACCGACCATGACCGACAGCAGCACAAAAGCGGTCAGAACGAGCGAAAATGAACCGATGACGCAAGCGTCGCGTGAAACAACAGCTTTCATTTCAACCCCTTGTACCCGAAGTACAAACCGACCAGGATGATAGCCACCCCGGCCACAATCCTGAGAATCCTCAACACGTGCGTGGCTCTGGTGTTCTCGATCAACGCGGCCGCCGCGCCCATCGACGTTCCGGCTATCAGGATCAGGACGCTGTGACCGAGCGCGTACACCAGCAACAAAGTCCCGCCCCAGGCCACGGACGCGCCCGAACCGGCCAGGTATGTCAGAAGTACCACCAGAATCGGGGCGGCACAAGGCGCGGAAACCACTCCGAACAGCAGACCCAGCAGGAACGCGCCCAGGAAACCGCGACTGCGGGGTCGAAGGCGATCACCGAGCGACGGAATCGGAATCGTCACCAGCCCGGTCAGATGCAGCCCCATCAGCACGCAGACAACGGCGACCACCAGGTTCCAGACTCCGGAGATATCGCCATACATGCGCCCGGCCAGGGCGGCCAGCATCCCCATCGCCGTGAAGGTCAGGGCCAGTCCGGCGACAAAGGTCAGGGAAAACAGCAGGGAACGAATGACCCCGACCTGCCGCTGCCCGGCAACGTACCCCATCATCAGCGGAATCATTGCCAGCACGCATGGGTTCGAGGCGGTCAACACGCCCCCCGCGAACACCGCGAGCAACGCCATCCACGGATTGGTCTGTATGTAGGCGCCCGCGTTCCCGACGAGCTGGTCAAGCATTCACATCACCCTTGCCTTCGGCGGATTTGATCCACCCGACGATCTCGGCCGATGAAGGCAGCCGACCACAGGACACGACCTTGCCGTCGACCACGAGCGCCGGGGTCATCATCACGCCGTAATCCATGATCTCATTCAGCTTCTCAACCTTGGACAGTTCCGCTACTACACCGGAGGCGGCGATCGCCTTCTCGGTCTCGGCATAGAGCTTCTTGCACTTGGGACATCCCGTACCCAGAACCTTCACCTGCATTTTCAACCTCCCCGACGGCCCCGATCACGCGACCAGGAACCCGAAAAGCCAGCCGGCCAGCGTGGACAGAACAACCACCAGTGAAACGAACACAACCGTCTTCTTCGTACCAAGCACGCTTGCTATCACGAGCATCGAAGGCAGCGACAGCGCCGGTCCGGCCAGTAGAAGCGCCAACGCAGGCCCCTGGCCCATCCCGGAATTCAGCAACCCCTCGACGATCGGCACCTCGGTCAGCGTGGCGAAGTACATGAACGCGCCGACGATCGACGCGAAAAAGTTCGCCAGGAGCGAATTTCCACCAACCAGTCCACTAATCCAATCGTTCGGTATCAAACCGCGCTCACTGCCTCCGGGTCCCCCCAGCAGAAGCCCCGCGACCAGTACTCCGCCCAGAAGCAGCGGGAGAATCTGCTTTGCGAATGTCCAGCTCGAATCGACCCAGTCCTTCAGTTCGTCCTTCCGGAACCACGCGATTATCGCCGCGACAAGCCCAAGAAGCATTACGCCGGTGATGATCCATTTCGCCGAATGGATGGCAGCCCACCACCCGGTGCCGCCCTCCTGGGGCTTGCCCCAGTTGGCGAACACAAGGATTCCCATCATCGCGGCGAAGTACAACGCGTCCTGCCACAGGGCGCGCCCACGGACGCCTTCGTCCGGGATCACCACCCCGGCGGCCTCCCTGGCCTTCTCTTCCTTCCTGAAGATCAACTGCATCAGCAATCCGATGACGACAGCGAAAAACACCGCCCCGACAGCCCGGGCAATGCCCAGCTTCGGCCCCAGGATTCTGGCCGTCATGATGATCGCCAGCACGTTGATGGCCGGCCCCGAGTAAAGGAAAGCCGTTGCCGGCCCCAGACCGGCGCCACGCTTGTGAATGCTGGCGAACAATGGCAGCACCGTACAGGAGCAAACGGCCAGGATGGTGCCCGACACGGCCGCCACCGGATAGGCGACGATCTTTTTCGCCTGGGGTCCCAGATACTTCATCACGGAACCCTGGCTTACGAACACGCTTATCGCGCCAGCGATGAAGAACGCCGGAATAAGGCACAGCAGCACGTGTTCCCGCGCGTACCATCGAACCAGCGAAAGGCTTTCAAGAACCGCTCCGGTAAAACGCGCGCTGTCGATCGGCATGAACCAGATCGCCAGGAAGGCGACCAGAATCAACGCCAGCTTTGTAGTCTCCTTCATGATTCAGTCTATCCCTGCACGTCGGACTTTCGACCGACCACCCTGACACTGGATACCTTGCCCGCCAGTTCCGTGGAAAATCTGACGGACTTCTCGCCCGTCAGTCCGCCGGTTCCGCAACATCCGCCTGTATCGACCGCGCCCAGAAGGCCCTGAAGCTGCTCGGACGAATAGACAAGCCGATCCGAGACCGCCACGTCGCTAAGGCCGGCCTGCCGCAGTCCGTCCAGGTACTCGGCCTCGGGAATCGCACCCGATATGCATGCCGTGTAAAGCTCGGCCTGGGCCTGAATCCACCCGGGTAAAGGCTCCGAAACGATATCCGAGATCGAGATTCTGCCGTTCGGTCGCAATACGCGAACCAGCTCGCGAACAGAAGAAGGTCCATACCGGCGCCGGACCCGAGGTCAAGCACCGTGTCACCCGGCCGAATCGCCGCCAGCGCAAGTGGGTTGCCGCACCCGAACGAACTGACAACCGCGTCGGGCGGCAGCGCCGCCATCTGTTCGCTGGAATAGCCTGCCATGCGGGCCAGCAACGCATCGGAAACGGCACTCTTTCCGCAACAGCATCCCCTGCCCTGCGCCCGGCTCGTCGAGGTGTCTTTTCCCTCACGTACGGACGCACGGGCGCCACGACGTTCCAGCGCTTTGCGAACCGCCCTGGCATAGGATTCGGAGACCTGCTTCCTTACATCGTCAGACCTGCCCATGCGCTCCCCCTTATTTTTCATCCGCCACAACAGCGGACATCGTCCCCGCAATCCGACGGCTGCCGCTTGGCGCGCAGTTGGCGGTTCAACGCCTCGGTCAATTCCCGCGAAGCATCCAGAGCCGCCACCGCGTCCATCGCATTCGTCAGGCCGGCACGCTCAATATCCGCCAGATCCTGCCGGATCCTGTAATGGGACCACTGTCCTTCGCGACGATCGCTCACGAGCCCCGCATGCCGCAGAGTCGCCAGGTGACGCGATGCCTTTGACTGCGTGATACCCAGAGCGCCCATGATGTCGCAGACGCACAGTTCGCCGTGCAGATGCAGCATCAACAGTATTCCCAGGCGGGCCTCGTCGGAGAGTGCCTTGTAAAAATCCGCCACTCTTCTCACCACGGACCTCCGTTCGCGAGAGATATATTCGTTTATCCGGTTATGCGGTTTTTGTCAACTGAAAGAAATGCCGGTGGTGGCCCGGAGTCTAATCCGATCGGCGATCTCGTGCTGCCCCACGCTCCCACGGCTCGACGCCGCCGGCCACCACGTGAAAACACGGTGACGCGTCGGGAGTCGTCCTGCGCCAGGCAGTGAAACGGGCGGGGTCCCGTTCCCTCAGCTTGTCGCGCAGATGTGCCCACTCAAACGCGATCTGCCCGTCCGTTACCGTCATTCCAACGCACGCACACGGGCAGTATCGAATTTTCGTCCGATCAAAACGGTAGCCTCGTGCCATGGCCTCGTCCAGGATCCGCGACAGAAAGCAGTCGATGGCAATCAGCGGATCCGTCGCGGCCCTGAACCGGTCAAGCTGGGGATGTCGCGTATATCCTTTTGCCCGGCCGGAAAGCACCGCCTGTGCAAGCAGACCCTCGCGCCAACAGGCCACCAGCCCCTTCGCATCCAGATGCCGCGGATGAAGCGACCAGAGCCTCATCAGAATCCACCGTCTACCTTTTCGCCCTCCGGCACCGGCTGCGGGGTCAGAACCAGCCTTTCGACCTCGTACCCCTGCTCCTTGAGCCGCTGCAGGATGCCGTTGTAAACGACACCGTC
>JAGOFO010000131.1 GCA_017997155.1 Myxococcota bacterium | reverse complement strand
CGCGCCGTCGAATCGGTCAGCAAGGTGACTTTCCTGGGCGAACAGGAAGAGGTCATCTACATCGAAGGACCGATGGAGAGCTTCTCCCTTTACAACTTCTCGCCGCTGGTGGCATCAAGGATCCTGGACGCCTCGAACGTCAATCTGCCCGCTGGTTATGTGCGAACCCACGATCAGGATCTCCGCCTGGACACCTCCGGGGCCTTCGAGGCGGTCGAGCAGATTGAAAACGCCGTCATCGACGTGTCGCGTGAGACCGGGGCGCCGCTGAAGGTCCGTGATGTCTTCTCGGTCCGGCGTGCCTACCGCGAACCGCCGATCTCTAAGATGCGGACGATGGGGGTCCCCAGCCTCGGCATCGACGTGAAGATGAGGGACGGGTTCAACGTCGTGGCGATGGGGCGCGACGTAAAAAAGGTCGTTTCCGAATTCGAGAAGGGCCTTCCGGATCATATCAAGCTGACTCTCGTTCACGACCAGCCGCGCGAGGTCGACGAATTCGTCGGCCTTTTCATGGAGAACCTGTTCGAGGGGCTGGTGATCGTCGTTCTGGTGATGCTGCTGCTGATGGGCATCAGGTCGACCATGATCGTGGCGGTCAGCCTTCCGCTGGCCATCATGGCCACGATCGCGCTGATGCCAGCCCTGAAGATCGATCTTGAAATGGTCAGCATCGCGTCCTTCATCGTGGCGCTCGGCATGCTTGTCGATAACTCGATCATCATGATCGACAACATCCACGTCAGGATGGAACGTGGCGAGCCGCCTGACGAAGCCGCCGTGAACGGTACCCGTGAACTGATGATCCCGGCCCTGACCGGCACCCTGGCGACATGCATCGCGTTCATTCCGCTGCTGCTTCTTAAGGCCGAGATCGGCTCGTACACCAGGTCGCTGCCGTGGATCATCACGGTCTCGATGCTGTTTTCGTACCTGATCGCGGTCACGGTCATTCCGATCCTGGCCGCACGCTTCGTCAAGGTCAAAAAGGTCGACTTGGCGGCTCGTCAGAATCGACGTGCTGTACGCATCTACAGCAGGCTGATGCAAGGCGGCATGCGCTTCAGATGGCTGGTCGTCGCGGCCACGGTTCTGGCGCTCGTCGGGTCCGCGGCGATGATCCCGATAGTCGGCATCTCGTTCTTCCCGACCTGGAACCGGGATCAGATGACCATCGACGTGCGGCTGCCCGAAGGGGCCGGCGTCGAGAAGACCGAGGAAATGGTCAAGGTCGTGGAAGAGCGGCTTGCGGCGGAGCCGGACATCGTCAACTACGCCGCCTATATCGGCGAGGGCGGACCCCGGTTCCAGATCGCCGTCATGCCCGAGTTCAACGCCCCCAACTACGCCAGGTTCATGGTCACCACCAGGGACAAAGCTGTGACCAGGGCTCTGGTCGACAGGTTGCGCAACGAGTTCAGGGCGTCTATCCCCGGCGCCAGGGTAATCCCGCAGAACCTTCTGCTGGCGATCCCGGTCGAGGCGCCGATCGCGATCAAAATCGAGGGTCCCGACATCGACGTGATGAGGGGAATCAGTCAGCAGATTCAGGAAATCCTGAAGACCACGCCGGGAACCGACATGGTTCGTGACGACCTCGGACAGGAAATCCAGAGCCTGAAGGTGAAGGTGGACTCCGAGGCGGCGCTGATGGCGGGGATCTCGAATACCGAGGTCGCACTGGCGATGCTGACGGCGCAGGAAGGCCTTCCGGTCACCGAGATACGCACCGAGGAACGGAAGGTTCCCGTGGTTCTACGCTCCGACGAGGCCGCGCGAGACGAGAAACGAACCCTGGACGAACTCAGGGTTACTTCGGTCGCGACCGGGGCCAAGGTTCCGCTTTCCGCGATTGCCGAAATCGAACCTTCCTGGGCGCCCGGCGTGATCCATCGACGCCAGAACCACAGGGTCGTGACCGTGCTGTCGGACGTCAGCGGCAGGCTGGCATCCGAGGTGATGAAGGACGTGTGGCCCAGGATCAAGTCCCTGAAGATACCGGACGGCTACAAACTGCTCTCCGAGGGCGAGGAAAAGGAGCGTACTGCCGCGTTCAACCAGTTGATCGTCATATTCATCATCATCGTTCTCGGGCTGATGTTCATGCTGACGATCCAGTTCAAATCGATCAAGCAATCGCTGGTCATCATGTCCAGCGTCCCACTGGCCATCATCGGCGCGGTCCTGGGCCTCTATATCAGCGGCTACAGTCTAGGCTTCATGGAATTTCTGGGTGTGGTCTCGCTGGCCGGGATGGTTATCAAGAACGCGGTCGTCTGGGTCGAGTTCGTCGAACAGGCGCAGAAGGCCGGCGAGCCCCTTAAGGAATCGATTATCAAGGCCGGAATCGCCCGCTTCAGACCAATCGTCCTCACGGCCGGCACGACCATCGGCGGTCTGATTCCGCTTGGACTGTTCGGCGGGCCGCTGTGGGAAGGGCTTGCCTGGGCGATGGTCGCCGGACTGGCCCTGTCGACCATACTGACCCTCTACATTATCCCGGTGATTTACTACATCTCGTTCAAGAAGCGGCAGATTGCCTGATTGCGGGGGCTATTCGGGATCGGCGTACGGAACGGTCTCGGTGGTGAACGCACCCTTCAGGGCGAATCCTTCGTTCACCGAGTCGCCGTCGATATCGCAGTTCAGCGGAACCTCGAACCCGACGACGACGCCACCGAAGTTGGTCCAGGGCATTGCGCCACAATGATGCTCACAGTATGACGCGGTGCAGGGAACCGGCGTGACCGACGGATTCGGGGTAACCGTTTCCCACAGGCTGTAATCCGGGGCGGTCAGGAAGTCGCAGATCTCGCAGGCGGCGTCCTTGCTGATGCAACCGTTCAACTCGCCATTGGTCATGCCGGTACAGGTGTCGTTGAAACGACCGGCCGCTCCCAGCTTCCTGATCGGAACCGTATTCTTCGGAAGATCCAGGGCCTCGTTGCCGCCCGAGCAGATCAACCAGCGATCCACCGGACCGGGCCTGAAGTTCAGGTAAGGTGCCGACTGGTCGACGGGGCTGTTGACCGTCTCGAAGTTGCACTGCGCGTCGACCTTCAGGTAGACCGTCGACGTGTACTCCATCACATTGAAGAAGAACGAATCGGGCACCAGGCCGTGCTCGATTCCGACCACCTGGTCGAACGGCAGGTTGTGCCAGGCGGAACCGGCGGTTGTCTTGAGCAGCATGCCGTCGTCCTGGGGGATGACCTCTTCGATGCGAAGCATGATGTTCAGGCGGTAGTCCACGATGTCCGGGGCCCAGATGCCGTTGAGCAGATTGGGCAGCTCCATCGGCGTTGAGGGCTCGGTCACGTCAAGCTGACGGAACAGATAGGTCTGACCCGCGGCAAGACACGACAGGCAAGCCGAGGACTGCGGGATGTCCTCGCCAGTCGACTGATCCGACCCGACGTCAACGGGATCCACCACGTCGGGAGTGTTGCCCGTATCGTCGGCGGGCTCGTTTTCATTGCACGCGACGGCGAGAACCGCCACGCATCCAGCGACCATCAGAATCCGAAATCCTCTCACGAAGTCACCTCGGGATGAGATGACGGAATTATACATTTATGAAATGAAGCGGCAACCTTACATGTCGGAATCCTGGCCAAAAAGATTTCAACCGGAGGTCATCAAGAATCTTGACCGAACCCGGGCGGGCTGGTAATTTGCGTTCCGACTGGTGAAACTCGTCACAGCCATTGATAATAGATAAACCTACGGTGAACCGATGACGAAACGAAGACTTGGACCAGCCGCGATTCTGGTAGCCTCATTACTGACCGCCCTGCCCGGCGGCGCACTGGCCGCCGGTTTCGAGTACGGACCTCAAGGCCTGCACGCGGTCGGCCGCGGCGGCGCCTTCACGGTGGCGGCGGACGATGCCTCGGCGATTTACTGGAATCCAGCCAGGCTTGCCCTTTTTAACGGAACTCAGGCTTACGTCAGTCTGAACATGTCCCTGATGGACACGTCGTTCACCCGCGCCGACGTCAGCCTGCAGCGCGTGACCAGGGATCCCGACACCGGCCAGGTCATCTACGGTGATTTCTACAATCCGCAGCCGGAAGGATTCCCGCACAGTTTTGAAACGGTCACGAACAGCGACAAGTTGTTTCCACTGGGCGCTTCGGTCTTCCTTGTCAGCGACTTCGGTCTGAAGGACTGGGGGTTCGGAATCGGTTTCCACGCACCGACGGCGACCGGAAAGGTGACCTTTCCGAACACCTTCGATTCCGCGAACAAGTACATGTTCAGTTCGATGGACACGATCGTGATGTACGTGGACTTCTCGGCGGCCTGGAAGTACAAGGAATGGTTCGGTCTGGGCGTGACCTTCCAGTACGTCATGGTTCCGTACCTGAAGTACCAGATGGCGATCATGGGCCCGGCGTCCTACAGCAATCAGAACACGCCCGTTAACAACTCCAACGACATCATCACCGACGTGAACGTCTCGGACTGGGGCGCCTTCTCGATGATTGCCGGATTCTGGGTCAGGCCGCTGCAGATGTTCAAGGGCCTGAAGAAATTCGAGATCGGTTTCAACGCGCGGGTGGTGCCCTACAACGTTAACGCCACCGGTGACATCACCATCAGCGGCAACGAACAGTCGGTCTACGCGAACTACAAATTCATGATTCCCAGCAAACTCAGCTTCACCTACCCATGCCACATCCAGACCGGTATCCGGTACGCCTACGACTGGCAGGGACGCGAATTGTTCGATATCGAGGTGGACTACGTCTGGGAGAACTGGGCGGCGATGGACGCCTTCTACATGAAGATGCTCGAGGAGGTTGAGGGTCCAGGCGTGAATCTTTCCGCGATGGACGTCACCATTCCCCGCAACAACGTTGACACCCACAGCGTCCGTCTGGGCGGTCAGTACAACGCGATCGATCCGTGGCTGACGATCCGCCTCGGCACCTGGTGGGAATCCGCGGCCCAGCCTAGCGCATGGACCAACCTGGACCTTCCTTCGTGGGAACGTTTCGGTGTCGCGGTCGGCGCCTCGACGAACGTGTACGGATTCGAGATCGGCTTTTCCTACAACCACATATTCCAGATGCCGCGCGACGTGACCGATGGCGGAATCACCCAGCAGATCATGGACATCACGACTGTCGACGGCAAGGCGGGGACCGTGATGCGCCCCGGATACGTCGTGAACAACGGCCACTACGAAGGTTCGATCGACGTGTTCACGATCGGCGTCAGCTACACGCACAAACCGAAAGCGAAGGTCCGTCCCGACGAAATCCTGGACGCGACCCTCGATCCCGATACGATGCCGGTCGAATAGGCCTGTGCCGCGGACTGCTCCAGTCGTAACGGAGACTGCTCGATGAATAACCATGTCACCACCGTGATAAATGCCGATCTCTGCATCGGCTGCGGGAGTTGCGTCAGGGTCTGTCCACAGGACACGATCACCATCATCGACGGCAAGGCCAGAGTGACCGGGATGACTTCCCTGAACTGCGGTCATTGTCAGGCGGTCTGTCCGACCGGGGCTGCCAGGGTCGGAGCCATTGACCCCTCGATGGGCCGCTTTGCCGGTTTCCAGCTCGACGACCGCTGGCAGCCTTTCGGTTCAGGCGACGTGGCGTCCCTGGCCGGCCTGATGGCGTCGCGGCGCTCCACCAGAAACTACACTGACGAGCCGGTGTCGCTCGACGTTCTGCAGGACCTGGTGAAGATCGGGTGCCTGGCACCGTCCGGCACCAACAGCCAGCTCTGGACCTGGTCGATCCTGCCAACCCGCGCCCACCTGATGAAAGTCGGCATGCTGACGATGGGCTTCTTCGAAAAGCTGAACCGGCTGGCCGCGAACCCTATCGCGCGTCTCTTCTCGCGGCAGCTTCGCGAATACCATCGCGGGTACGCTTCACAGGTCGCGCATGGGATTGAAGAATTCAAGGCGGGCAGGCGGGACATGCTGTTTCACGGTGCTCCTTCGGCCATAGTGATCGGTTCCAAACCCGGTGCGTCGTGCCCGGCCGAGGACGCGCTTCT
>JAGOFO010000130.1 GCA_017997155.1 Myxococcota bacterium | reverse complement strand
CGGAATCGCCGGGTTTTCACCGGCAGACGCCGATTTTCTGGCCGCACCGCCGATGGCGGAAGCCGTCCCGAGCTGGCAGGGCGGAAACCAAGGTTGTTGTTGCGGTTGCCAGGGGAGTTGTTGTTGCGATTGGCAGCGCGAACGTTACTGGCATCGTTGTTCCACGAACCGCCACGATTAACCCGGTTGGAGCCCGTTTCGCCATTGACCGCTGGATGTGTTGTACGCCCAGACGGTTAAGGATTCAACCGGTTTGGAAAGAAAAGGCGGATTTTCATCCGCCCGTACAAACCGCAGGGGGACCATCCATGTCGCGTCGAATGATAATTCGAAGTCAGACATCGAAAAAGTTGGCCCTGCTGATGTCGCGGGTGTACGCCGCCGTGTCCCCGACGCCGGCCCACCCATACACGCTGTCAAGGATCGCGACCGCCTGACCTTCGGAAATTGCGCCCGCTTCAAGCCGCCGCCTGACATCGGCGACCTTTTGCGCGAACCGTCTTCGCCTGGGGGCGTCAAACCTGATCACGGACGGAAACACATTGAAGCCCAGGAACGAAACCCCGTCCGCGACACGACCGCGACGGCAGACTTCGGTCTTCAGTTCCAGCTTCAAGCCCGCCAGGAAACGATCCGCCGCCGACACAGCGTCCCGGATGAAGGTCCTGTCGTCGCCGAACAGCAGGATATCGTCCATGTACCTGACGTAACCCGGTATCCCGACCACTTCCTTCATATGGTGGTCGAAAGGGCCAAGATAGATATTCGCGAAGTTCTGGCTGGTCAGGTTACCAATCGGGACGCCCTTACCCGGCAAAGAACCCGGCGCGCCCTTGTTGATAAACTGATCTATCAGCCTCAGCGCCGCCCGGTCCTTGACCAGACGCCGGACAATCATCTTCAACACCCCGTGATCCGCGGTCTCGAAGAAATGCCTGACGTCCAGTTTTGCGTAACGTTCATGGCGTCGAGTGAAATACTGAGCCCGACGAATCGCCGCCACAGTGCCCTTTCCGACGCGGCAGGCAAAGCAGTCTGGAATCAGGAACCGTTCGAAAGTCGGTTCAAGCACCGCGCACAACGCGTGATGCACGACCCGATCCCGGAAAGGTGAAGCACTGATGGTGCGCAGCTTCGGTTCCCGCACCTGGAACGTGCGGTAATCCCCTGGAACGTACGCACCCGACGTCAGTTCATCCTGAAGCTTCAACACTTCCCTTTCCAGGTCGAACATGAATCGCAGGCTGTCGTAGTTCCGCGTGCCGATTGCGGCCCTTTTCGCGGATTCGCATAGATGATTGAAGTCCGTGACTTCCTGGAATATCCGTCCGACCCTATTCATCGTTCCCCGTGTTCGGGCCGCGTCCCAGCGAATTTCGCCAGCCGCCGATCATTGCGCCGAAATCGGCAAGCCTTCGTGACATGTGTTCGTACCCGCCGCGCCCGATCAGACCGCGGGAGTGGCAAAGCCTGACAAGCACCTGCATCCGCATTGCGCCGATGTCCGCATCACGCAGGTACCCATCCTTTTCCGGGCGCCGCGAGTACCTGGCCAGAACAAGGTTGTCCATAATTTCCAGCGCAAGATTGTCGATCCGCGACGCGAAGCTGTAGCGGGCCGTTTTCGGAAAACCGGCGGTACGATCCATCAGTTCACCGATTATTTTCTGCCACAGTTCCAGGGCCGGAAGTTCTTCACTCATGGTCACTCCCCGATGGTTCGTCCACCGACTGACGGATTGATGGATCAAACCCGGCCAGAACGGCCAGAATTTCCTGGCCGTGTGAAGAAACCCGCGCGGCGCCGACGCCGTCGATGGCGCCGAGCGCGGTCAGCGAGCGCGGACGGCTTCGCGCCACTTCGGCAAGCTGGCGGTTTGTAAGCACGATGTAACCCGGCTTGCCGACGGCTTCGGCCTTCGCGTTTCGCCACGACCGAAGCGCGTCGTACACGGCCCGGTCGCAGTCGCCCAGTTCGTCCCTGGGATTGGGTCTGACGACCGTGGGCTCGGCGCGCGCGCCTGATTCATTTTCGTCGTGGTATGTAACCGCAACGATAACAACGGGTTCGTTGTCGTACACCACGCAGTGATCGGAAAACGAGACCAGCCTTCGCCCGGTCAGGAAGTCCGTCAGTGCATGGTCATCAACAGTTCCCGACTCGCGGTTGAACCGCAAAGTGAAAACCCTTGCTTTCATGGGTGGCAAATCTCCGACAGATGTTATTCAGAAAATCGTCGGCGCGGCTTTCTGACTTCGCGCGCCGTGAGGCTGGCTGCGCGCCTCACTTGCTTCGCTTCGTCCGGAAAGTCGCGCATGGAAAAAAACCTTCGGTATCCGGACGCCAAGGGTGAAAGGGTTCAAGTGACAAGGGATCACCGGACCGACCTGGCAGGGCGGAAACCAAGGGGGTTGATGCGGTCGCCAGGGGAGACGTCGTAGCGATTGGCAGCGCGAACGTAACTGGCATCGTCGTTACACGAACCGCCACGAACAACCCGGTCGGAGCCCGACGAAGGTCCCATCGGATCCGTCACCGAACCACCGACGAGGTTCCCGGCATACCAGTCCGAACACCATTCCCACACGTTGCCAAGCATATCCCACAGGCCCCATGCATTCGCCTGTTTCTGGCCGACCGGATGCGTCTTCGAACCGCTGTTGTTGTTGGACCAGGCAACCTGGTCGATTTCGCCATATCGGGCGGCCGTGCTTCCCGCACGCGCCGCGTATTCCCATTCGGCTTCCGTCGGAAGGCGATAGCCCCTGCACGCCACACCCCGGAACGTGTATGAATCGCCCGACTTGTCGTAACACTGTTCCAGGTTCTCCTTCTTCGACAGACGATTGCAGTATTCAACCGCATCATTCCAGGAAACAGTTTCGACCGGACACGTGTCGCCGCAGGATCCAAAACCCGATGGATTCGAACCCATCACGGCCTTCCATTCGCCCTGCGTCACTTCGGTTTTCTTCAGCATGAATGGCGCGCCGATCGTCACCCGCGTCTGCGGACCTTCATCGCCGCTGCGGCCCGATTCCGTTGGCGGGGAACCCATCAGGAAACTGCCCGCCGGAATTACGACCCAACCGGCAGGGATCGAAACAGTGTACTGCATCAGATCGCCAAAATGCGGGTTTTTCGCGGAATCGCTGCCGTACGCGTTGATAAACGCGGTCGCCCATTCCTTCTTCTGCGCGTCGGACACGACCTTCAATTTCAGAAGGCGGGACAGCTTGCCCCAGTCGGATTCCATCGCCTCGCGGCGCAGGCGTTCGACGCGTTCGGCCTCGGCCCGCTGGACTTCGTACTGACGCCATTCGGCAACGCGGGACGCGGCCTTGTCCGCGTACGACGGGAACCGGCGCCCCAGGTCTTCCCAGGCGCGGATCTTGTCGGCCGTGGGCGTCGATCGGTCCCCGTCGATCGCGACCACCTTGTCGTACGCTTCCAGTGCGTCAAGGTCCACGTTGTCGATGCCGCCCATGCCACCTTCCGCGTTGATGTCGCGGACAGCCCTGACTTCCGGCACCGCGGGCAGGTCCGTCACCTGGAAGCCGCCGTTCGAACCGGGGCTGACCGTCTTGCCGCCTGTGATCACCGGAGCGGACGGCGAAATCCCGGCCCCGAACCGGGCCGAAATGGTCTCGATGCCCTTCATCAGGCCCACTTCGTCACAGTTCAAATCCTTGACAGAATGAGACGCAACGTTCGTGTCAGAAGCAAGATCATACAAATCTGCCGTAAGGACGCAGGTACTTCCGACTTTCCACATCTTGGCCTGAAGGACACTGTTCGCGGCCAGGTATCCGCCGATCTTCGCCCGGCATGAGCCGTAACACTCCGAAGAGAATTTGACGCGTTGTTCGGACAGGGCACGGGCAACGTCGTCACGCGCGACGACCATGAACGCGCCGTTACCGCTCATGCACGAAACCAGGTAGTCGTTCATGCGGCTCTGAGCGTCGGGCCGCATCTCGACCCGGTCGAACGTGATGTCCATCACCGCCAGAACGGGCGGTGGCGCCTGATCAGGCACCTGTGCCGATGCCACGGAAGGCGCCAGCACGAGCAAAACCAGGATTGTCAGCCCCGAAACCAACATGAAACAACGAACAAGCAGACCAGAATGTCCCATCAAAACCCCCGGACGCGTCCCGAAAAACCATACCGGAATGTTACGCAAACCTTGTACCACATTTCAGGCAACCGAGGTATATGCCCAACGCCAAGCATCATCTTGAGTCAATTCTATCCCTATCCAGAAGGGCGAATTGTCATTCGCCCCTACGCGGAGGCGGCCTGGGACTCTTGACTAATTCTCGGGGTTACACCATAATCGGTGCGCTGGTTTTGACCGGCGTTTGATTATTGGGGCTGTAGCTCAGTTGGGAGAGCGCTGCGTTCGCATCGCAGAGGTCAGGGGTTCGAATCCCCTTAGCTCCACAAATTCAACACCCACCGATGATATGCGTGCCACCCAGGCCGCGGAGTGCCGCGGACAGACTGTGCGGGTCCGTGATGATGGCGCGCTGGCCACCGCGTTCCAGGAAGCCGCAGACCGCCTCGACCTTCGGGCCCATGGATCCTGCAGGGAACTCGCCGGCGTCCAGCAGTTCCTTCAATCCCTCGGACGTGATCGCGTCGATCGCGCGCTGGTTCGGGGTATTGAATCCGATGAAGACCTTGGGAACCTCGGTCAGGATGACGAAGATGTCCGCGCCGATCTGGGTCGCAAGCATCGATGACGACAGATCCTTGTCGATCACTGCCTCGACGCCCTCGTAGGAACGGTCCGGTTTCTTGATGATCGGGATGCCGCCACCGCCGCAGGCGATGACGATGTGACCGGCGGCTGCCGACTCACGAATCATGTGACGCTGGATGACCTTGACCGGCCTGGGCGACGGAACGACGCGACGCCAGCCACGACCGGAGTCCTCGACGATCTGCCAGCCCATCGCATCGCGGCGACGTTCTGCCTCTTCCTTTGAAAGGAACGGCCCGACCGGCTTGGTCGGATTGCGGAAGGCCTCGTCCTGGGGGTCGACCAGAACCTGGGTCACCACCGTGACCACGTAACGCTGGATCCCGCGCCGGCGCAGCTCGTTCAGCATTGCCTGCTGCAGGAAGTACCCGAGCGAGCCTTCTGTCTCGGCCACCAGCACGTCCATCGGCATCTTGGGAATCTTGTCGTCGCCACAGGTCTCGTTCAGCAGCAGCAGGTTGCCTACCTGCGGTCCGTTACCGTGCGTGATGACGATGTTGTACTCGCGCTCCACCAGCGTCTGAAGAAACGCGCAGATGTTCGCAGCGTTCCGCTCATGATCATGAACCGTGCCCTTTTCGCCCTTCTCGATGAAGGCGTGGCCACCCAACGCGATCAGAACGGTCGGCTTGTCCTTTCCGGCTGCCATGAATCCACTCCGGGAAAACGGAAGGATGAAGCATATTGGGGGAAATCAGGCTAGTCAAGGCGAGCGGGGACGGTTCAGACGCGTTCCATCGTCCTGGTGGCTACCACATCCACGCCCTTTTCGCCCAGCAGGTCCCGGATCAGGACGTCGCCGAGGTGGACCGGCGCCGTGACCTTGATCCGGTGGATCTCGACGGCTGCCTCGACCACGCGATCCTTGGGAACAGGAGCCGTAACCTTCACCGGCAGTCGCCTGTGTCTGGCGCCCTCTATCGCGACCGTCGTCGACATGAACCGCCTGGGATCCCGGAACTCCTGCTGCGCGTATTTCGCGCCGCGATTGCATTGGTTTCCCTCGATCTCAAGAACATCGAGGCCTTCGTGGGTCAACTGCAGCGGGCACCCGATCGGGCATCCGATACATGTGAAATTCTTCTGGTCACTCATATTGTTTCACCATTCCCGGCCGAATCACTTCTGAAGCGGACGGATGTCAATCCTGAGCGTATCCCCCTGGAACTGGTCAAGCGCGTCCGGCTTGATCTTGAACATGATCATCTCGGCCGGAACCACGAACGACAGCCGCTTGCGCATGATGTCGCCGATGATGATCTCGCAGGGCTTCATCGGCTCCTTGCAACGCATGAATATCTGGTGCTCATGCCCCGTGCTGAGGC
>JAGOFO010000129.1 GCA_017997155.1 Myxococcota bacterium | reverse complement strand
GCCCGAAGGATCAGATATTCCTTCCCGAGGAGGTCACCGGCACGCCCTCGTTCGCATTCCTGGTTCCGGACGAGAAGTTCTTCAGCATGAACGTGTCCGGCGAGAACGTCGACGCCGACTTTCTTGTCGATGACAAGATCATCCGCCTCCCCGAGATGAAGCGCCGAGGGCTGGTGGTGAACGATTCGTTCGTCAGGATTGATCATCGCACCGCCGCCCGTGTCAGGTACGGCGAGTTCACGTTCGTTGTCGGCCTGGCCAGTCAGCCGCGTGTATCGTCAGGTTCGTGGTGGAAGCGCTTCAGCATGCGCGAACACATGTATCTGATGATTTCGCTGTTGTTCCACCTTGCCCTTGCGTTGCTGGTCGCGCTCGTCCCGGAACAGCAGATCACGATGAATAAGGACCCCTACGACCGTGATACCCGCGCGTTGCGCAAGGTTCAGGTCGCCATGATGGAACGCAAGGTCGACGAGGAAGAAAAGAAGAAGGAAGAAGAGGAAGCCCGCAAGCGACTGGACGAGATGAAGGACCAGCCGAGCGACGGGACCAATGAGCGGCTCGATCGTACGCAGCCAACGGAAAAAGAGACCTCCAAGCTGGTTCCGGCGAACGTCGACGTAGACCGGGCGGTAGCCAACAACGCGATGACACAGGTTCTGGGTCAGCAGGAGGCCATGATCGGCCGCCTGCTTGATTCGGCCGGTTCCGGGCTGGGTGGCGGCACGATGGGTATCCGCGTAATCGGTGATACCGGAATGGACGCGGACCTGGCCAGTTCTCTTGGCGCGTTCGGCGGTATGGGTGGCGGCGGCGGTGGCGGCTTCCAGGGGACCGGTGCGTGGGGCGGCGGCGGCGGTGAGTTCGCGCCGGCCGACCTGCGCGGTATTTCCGGTCTCGGCAAGAAGGACGCCGAGGGTGCGTCAGCCAACGTCAAGTTCAAGAAGGGTGCTGGCGCCCCGAAGATTTTCGCTGGCGACATCTCGATCAAGGGCGAGCTCGATCGCGAGACTGTCAGGCGCTACATCCAGACCAAGATGGATCAGATCCGATACTGCTATCAGCAGGAACTCCAGAAGAACCCGGACCTGAAGGGCCAGATCAACATGCAGTGGGTTATTCTTCCGAATGGCAACACGGCCTCGGTCAGGGTCGCGGGAAACACGATGGGCAACCAGGAAGTCGGCCGTTGCATTGAGCAGCGCGTCGGAACTTGGCGTTTCCCTGCTCCGAAGGGCGGAAACCCGGTTCAGGTCACCTATCCGTTCATCTTCAAGGTCACGAACTAGGCATGGCCCTCGCAGAGGTTGCTGATATGACTGCCAGAAATACTACGTTAGTCCTGGTTATCGCCCTGATCCTGCCGGTTGTTGCCGGTTGTTCGAAGGCACGCAAGGACTCGATCTCGGACTGTAACCACGGTATCGACAGGCTTCAGGCCGGTGAGATCAACGAGGCTCAGGACGCGTTCGAGAAGGCCATCCGGCTTTACCCTCGTAATCAGATCGCGCATTTCCAGTTGGGAACGCTGCTGATGCTGGATAAGAAAGACTACGCCGGTGCGCGACGCGAGTATACGACCGCCATCGAACTGAATCCGCGTGACGCCGAGGCGGTCTACATGATGGGGCGCCTTGAACTGCAGGAAGAAAACATGGACGCGGCTCTGACGCGTTTCCAGGAGGCGCTCAGGATAGACCCGGCGCATGCCGGCAGCCTGCACTATTCGGGCGTGGTTATGCAGAAGAAGGCGAAGCTGGACGAGGCGGATGAACTCTTCCGCGCAGCGATTGCCGCGAATCCGCGTTATGCCAGGTCGTTCAATTCGCTCGGGCTGATGTACTACGAGACCGAGAACTACGATCAGGCGATTGCGGTCTTCAAAGAAGGCGCGCGCCTCAGCCCGGACGATGCCGACCTGCACCATAACCTGGGGCTGGCGTATCTGACGGTTAACGAGGTCGACAAGGCAGTTGATGAACTGACTGCCAGTCTCGAACTCGATCCCGAGAATTCGACCGCGGCGTTCAACCTGGCAAACGGGTTGATTCGCCAGCAGAAGTTCAAGACTGCCAGTTTCTTCCTGCGCCGTCTGATCGTCACTACGAATCTGGACGACCCGGATCTTCTTGAGCCTGCCAAGCTGACCTACACCAGCCTTCAGGGCGCCATGGCCCAGGGAATCGGACTTCAGTAGACCAGTTCCCCTTTGCGGATTACATGAACAGGCAACCCGGCCAGGGTCATTCCATCAAACAGACTCCATCCGCATTTTGAGCGAATATCCGCGTTGGATACGCGCCACGACGATTCGGGATGCCACACGATCAGATCGGCGCGCAGGCCAACCTGGACACGCCCACGATCCGTCAGTCCCAGGATCCGGGCCGGACCGGTCGACAGAAGGCGAACGGCGTCGTCAACGCCCAGTATTCCATCCTGAACGAGCTTAAGGGTCCAGGGCACCAGCGTGTCCACGCCGGGAACGCCCGACGGCGCCAGAGGCCACGGACGGGATTTCTCGTCAGAAAGATGTGGAGCATGGTCTGTCGCCAGACAGTCGATGCGGCCGTCAACCAGAGCCTGGAACAGGGCTGCGCGGTCGCCCTCGGTCCTGAGTGGCGGGTTCATCTTCGCGAAGTCGCCCGCTGTCGCGGTCATCGCGTCCGAGAATGTCAGGTGATGGGGTGCGGCCTCGCAGGTTATCCCTCCGGAGGCCTCGATGATCTCGAGCTCCGCGACCGTTGAGACGTGACACACATGGAAGCGCATGCCAGGGCGGTAGACCGACGCTATCCGCCGGACCGCGGCCAACGCGGCCTGAACCGGCCTGAGCGCGAGATGGTCCCTGGCCGATCTGCCCGGACCGAATGCAAGCGCGGCCTCGCGCATGACGTCCTCGGCCTCCGCGTGAAAAACGAAGAGGCAGTCGAGCGCGGCAGCGGCACGGGCGACGGTATCGATGCTGCACAGCATCGAGCCGGTGGTGGCGCCCAGAAATACCTTCACGCCCGCGAACGCGGGATGATTCGAAACCTTTCGGATCTCGTCGATATTGTCGGACGTCAGCGCCATGTACAGGAATACGTCGCACATGCCCGAAGCCTGAACACGGTCCGCCTTCTCGAGAAACGTCCCTGCGCTGATGATTGGCGGTGTGTTGTTCGGCATGTCCACCACCGTCATGACACCGGCCCGCAAGGCGGCCCCCGAACCGGAGCGGATGTCTTCCTTGTGCGTCGCGCCGGGGTCGCGGAAGTGGACGTGCATATCGATCGCGCCAGGCAGAAGCCATGCTCCGTCACAGTCGATACCGTCGGGTCCGCAGCCTCCACACCCTGGGCCAATCGAGGACACAACGCCGTCGGAAACTGTCACAGTAACGCGCGAATGATCATTAGTATCGGGAATTACAACATTTTTAAGAACCAAATCAGGCATCGCCAATCCCCGCGGATCGTAGTGCTGCACATCCGTTTGGCCGACACAATCGCGTGACGACCAACGAAAAGCCCCCGAATTATAACAGTAGCCAGTTGACTTTTTGTGGACAAAACGCGAAAATGCCCGGGACTGTGGGGTGTCGCCGACGGGGCGTTCCTCAAGAGAAGGTTTTTTTCGGGGTTTTTAAGGAGTTTTCAGAATGAAGAAGTTTCTTGGCTTCGCAGTTGCGATCGCGATGAGTGTCGCGGTTGCCGGTTGTGGCGGCACTGACCCGCAGGATGATAATGGTACCGACCAGGATATCATTATCGTTCCCGACACCAATGACCCGGATGTGGTCGTGAACCCGGACGCGAAGGATCGCGACGACTTTACCGGGAACGATACGAACACGAACCCGGACAACAACGTCAATGTCGACACGGGCGTTCAGGACAATGGCGGCACCGACACTACCGTGACGCCTGATGAGGGCGGCAACGACTGCGTCCCCGATCCGGGCTCCTGCCAGAACTACTACGAATGTAAGGGCGAATGCAACCAGGGCGACACCGAGTGTGAAGCCGATTGTCAGAGCGCGCTGTCCGTTCAGGGTCAGACCGATCTGCAGGCTTTCAACCAGTGCCTGACCCAGAACGGCTGCAACAACGTCACGACCGACGAGGCCTTCTATGAATGCCTCGAGACCTACTGCATTCCCGAATACTACGGCTGCTTCCACGGCTGCATGTACGAGAACTGCGCGGAACTGTACGACTGCTACGACGGCTGCCCGGACGACGATCCCGCTACCTCCGATAACGAGGCTCAGCTTTGCGGCGGCGACTGCCAGAGCAACACCACTGTCGAAGGTCTGCTGCAGAGCGACGCGTTCTCCGACTGCTACATCGCGGAGTGCCCGATTTGCGGTACCCACACCACCCAGGCCGAACTGGATCAGTGCAACGCGTGCTACAGCGACGCCATTTGGGACGTATGCTTCGACGAATTCAAGGCCTGCTCGACCGAAGGTACCGAGTACACGGACTGCCGTGAATTCTCGGTTTGCTTCACTGCCTGCCAGTACTCTGCCGCCACTCAGGCAGAATACGACGCCTGCTCGGCCGCCTGCCAGGAAGGCGTGACCCTGTCCGCACTGAAGGACCGCATCGACGCCGAAGAATGTGCCATAACCGCCTGCCCGATCTGCGAAACCGCCGAGACCGAGGCCGAGGAAACCCAGTGCAACGAGTGCTGGAACGGCACGATTTTTGGCGACGGCACCAACGCGGGCGCCTGTGAGGCCGAGTGGTCGGTGTGCGTGTTTGGTACCACGCACGAGAATTGCCAGGATATGTACGCCTGCATGCGCGGCTGCGCCGAGTTCAACTGCTACGTCGGTTGCCAGTTTAATGCGACCAAGGACGCGCGCAAGTCATACGAAGGCGCTCGCGCCTGCTCGCTCGACGCTTGCCCGATCTGCACGAAAGGCACGACCCAGGCAGACGAAGAGGCCTGCGATGATTGCTTCAATGCTTCCGTGACCGGCGACTGCGCGACCGAATGGGCCGTCTGCCTGCCCGAGCCCGGCACGAAAAGCTGCAACACCGTTTACCAGTGCATGGGCGCTTGTGAAGACGAAGACCAGGCTTGTGTTCAGACCTGCTTCGACGAAGGCGACGCCAACGCCCAGCAGCTTTACAACGACATGGTCGAGTGCCTCAACACCGCGTGCCCCGGCGTTCAGTGGACCCAGACCTGTCTGGACGGCGCAGTGAACGGCGCGTGCAACAGTGCATACACCGCCTGCACGTCGGACACCCAGGACTAGTCCTTCGTCGCTGACCGATCGTGAAAAGGGGTCGGCGGGAAACCGCCGGCCCTTTTTCGTTTCCGCCCCTTCCGCAGGTGAAACCAGCCACCCGGACCACTGTTCCGAATTGAAGCCGAACGATGTAGAATCCAATTGGCAAGAAAGGCTTGTTGAATCTTACCCGGGGGCACTCATGCCGCGTCGTTTTCGCGCCATGGCCGCGATGATAGCAATGCTGGTGGCGGCTCCCGCGGTCGCCGGCACAATTTCGCACGTTGAGGGTCGCAGATACGACGGCGCGGTGGTCTCGGTCCAGAACGATACGGTCGAGTTCGTCTGGCAGATGCCAGCGGATGAATCCGGCTCTGCCAACACAGATGACACCGACATCGGACCGAGGGCGCGCGGTACTCAGACCATACCTGTCAGCTTTGCCATGCGCGAGCTGTCTTCCATCAACGGTGTCAGTCCCGCGGTGTTCCAGACGATGTACTCGGCGAATCTGTTTTACAGGGTCGCGCAGGTTCTCGATTACGGTCGGGTGCAGGCTCTGGCAAGCTCGAATTTTGTCAGGCAGATCGTTGGGATCGTGGTGCTTGGCCTGGTGCTTTGCGTCTTGATGCCGGCGCTGATGATGCTGGTGGCCAGGCTTCTTCCAGGACCACCGATGGGATTCTTCGGCGGAGTCGGATACTCGGTGCTGTTGTTCTGCGTCGGGATTGCGCTGTCGACCGGCGTCTCACTGCTGACATCAGGAGTGCCGTTCATGGTGGGAACCGTGCAGCAGTACGTCTTGTCCGGTCTTCTTGTCTGCCTTGTCGCTCTCTCGATCCACGTCGCCACTTCGCATAGCTTCTGGCAGGGGCTGGGCTTCATCGCGGTGTGGGCGGCAGCCATGGCGGGCGGAGCAAGGATTGC
>JAGOFO010000128.1 GCA_017997155.1 Myxococcota bacterium | reverse complement strand
ACGATCGTTTCCATCATCGCGGTGCCGGTCGTTTTTTTCGCCGCTTCCGTTCCCTCGGTGATGGTCATTTCGGTGCTGCCTTCCATGCGGTAGGTGATCGGGTTTCCGGCGAACATCTTGGCGATGCCCTGCTGAACCTTCGGCAGTTCCTCGATCACGCCCTCGCGGTCGTGCAGGCGCCTGGACTGGAAAACCGACTTCAGGCTGAACCCTTCACCCGACATGCCGACATCGAACCTGGTGTGGTACTTGTGCCCGGCCTTGTTGTCGTTGGCAAGCAGGGAAGGATTCAGATCCAGCTTGTCCGTGACGGTCAGAGCCTTCGAACGGCTGCCGAAGAACGCGCGGGTGACCTTTTCGCCGCCAAACTTCGGATCGAGCTGCATGGTGATGAACGCCAGCGTGTAGTTCGGCGCGAAGTAGCGGACCGTCCACCAGCGCCTTGACCACTCGGAGGTCAGGCGGTTGTTCACCATGTGATCAACGTAACCGGCGCCCTTCATGCGGACGGTCTTGCCTTCCCAGGTCATCTCGGCCTCGAAGTCGCCGCGGGGCATGTGGAAGAAGTGGTAGAAGTACTTGTCCTTCTTCTCGGTCAGGAAGGTTTTTCCATCGTAAAACTTGTACCCGTTCGGGTACCAGCCCTTCATCGTCAGGTCCAGTTTCAGGCCGTTGTCATTGACCTTGATCGAAAGGTTGCGGCCCTTCAGAGTCATCTCGTTCGGACCGATCTTGATCATTCCCTTTGACGCGTCATCGCTGAATTCACCAACCTTGTGCTCGGCAGACCAGTGCCTGGCCTGTTGGCCAGGGTACGTAATCGACATGCTCAGACCGGAACTTCCCTCGATCACGCCGATATTCGTCAACAGGAAGTTGATGTAGATCTCGTGACCTTCGGTTGACTGGAGAATGGCGGTCCAGCTCTCGGTGTAGTACTTGGCCTTGTGTTTGTGATGCATGAAATCCGCGGTGGTCGTGGGGCGCATCGCCTCGCCTTCCGAATTGACGATCACCTTTGCGGCCGCATTAATCGGGATCAGCGCCGCAACCAGCACGATGGCGGTCAGAAAACGTCTCATTTTTTCTCCTTCCACAAAAGGCTCGGCATTATACGAATTGATTTTTCTAATTTGCGGCGGCCGCGACCGGTTCCGTCGTGCACCCCTTGGCCGTGAACGTGCCAACGAATACCCACGAATCCATCACCGTGTCGCCGTTCATGTCGTTGTTGGGCTGAACGCCTTCCGCGGTTGTAAGGATGTTGTAGAGCGTGTCGATCAGGATGTAGGTGTTCTGGGCATCCTCGACCGTCACAATGCCTTCCAGCGTGCCACCCGAGATCTTCGCTCCGTCCGCCGAGATGGCGCCGGTGATGATGACTTCGCGGATCGGAATGGATACCGGGTCGGAGCCTTCCATCGGAATTGTCACCACGAATCTCGGCACGGGGTCGTTAAAAACGAAAGCGCCGGTTGCTGGTGTCAGGGAAGCCTCGACAACGGAAGAACCTTCACTGAAGGTGTAGGAGGACTCTCCCTTCTCGCCGACGCCGAACCGAGCCGTCAGGATGCCGGTCTCCCGGTTGTCGTCCTCGGCGGACATCAGCACGTTGATCGTTCCCTTTCCAATCTCGGTTTCGATCGTATCGTTCACAAGCGGCTTGAAACCGACCAGCGGGTCGCCGAGCAGCAGCGTGTCCATAACCCAGGACTTGTCCTTGAAACTCTCGAGCGTGGTACCTCCGCCCTGGCAGTTGCAGGTGCACACGACGGGTTCCTCTTCCTCGTTTCCCTGGTACAGAGGCTGCCCGGCAACGGCATGGGTCCCTATGTTCGTGTAGTATTCGTCAAGGCCGCAGGCGCTGACGGTGATCAGGGCCATCGCAGCGGCGCAGGCCATCACGTGCATCGATACTTTCATCACGTTTCCTCAACAAAATCCCGGATGGATTATAGGCGCTTTGGAACAAGTGCAAACTGATTTTTGACACACCGCGCCGTCAGAACGACGACGGGGCGCCCCGGGAAACAGGTCCAACAGGCCTTTCACGCCGACACAGATACATCTCTCCGTCCGGCATCGAAACGACCGCCTTGCAGTTGTCGGCGAGCCACGCGCAGTCGTTGCCGCTGAAGAACCTTCCGGCGCCCGTGCCGCAGTTCTGATAGGACTTGTGGTACCAGAGACATCCACGCTCGCGAAGCGCCTTTTCAAGATCAAGCCACTGGCCCTGCTCCCAGGACCAGAGGCGTTCGATCGGGTGAAACCTCATGGCGACGGTTTGCTGTCCGAGATCGATATCCATTTCGAACGTCTTGAAATTGTTTGGTTCGATCGGTTCCATGCCGATCTGCTGAGGCGTCACCGGGCCCCAGTAGTACATGAAACTGGACACCTGATCGACCGGAGTGGCGTAGAAATCGACGCACTGGGCGGCCGAACGGTCCTCGCGCATGACATCAACCACCTTCTGCGCCTGAAGCTCGTAGGACATCCCATGCCACGTCATGGGGCGCGCCGCGTCCCACACCAGGGAACTGGTCGAGGGCAGTGAGAACAAAACGCCCGTCATCACGGCCATCGACAGGACGAAAGGCGCCACAATCGCGAATGACGCGGATGGCCGGAGCCTGACGGCCGCGGCGGCGATCATCATCATCAGAAGCGGTGCCATCAACGCCATGTGGGTCGGTTCCCACCAGACCATCCACACGGTCATCGCCATGACGCAGGCCATGCCGCCGAAAAGAGTCATCAGGAAACGGCCGGAACGGGCACGCCGGAGCCCGGTGACGATCGGGAAGGCAATGGCAATCCATCCAGCGCCAAGCGGCAGTCCACTGATGGCGGCCACCATGTCTTCAACGAATCCCGGATAGATGCCGGAACCCTGTTTTCCCGAAAAATCCGAAAAGAAATAGGGCATGAACGGAAGGAAAAAGACAGCCAGAACCGCGGCCGCGACAACAATCGCCTTCAAGCGCCCGACGCGACCTTCAGGGAGACGCAGAGCGACTACGGCCATGTAGATAAACAGAACGAAGAGCCCGACCAGAGCCGTGTAGTGCGTCCAGATTGCCAGACCGCCGAACACGGCGAGCGCGGCCACGTCGCGCCTGCGGCCGCCGGATGCGAGGCGCCAGGCGTGCGGCAGAAGCATCACCATGAAAAAGGAGGCCAGCGAGTACGGCCGCATCACATGCGAATTGGAGACCATGAACGGATGGACCGCGACCAGGGCCGAGGCAAGCAACGCCGTTCTCGGTCCAAAGATCATCCGCGACGATCGCCAGACAGCCATGACGAGCAGGATGCCGGTGAGACAGGTCAGGCTTCTCGTCCAGGCCAGGCTGGAATCGTTGATCACATAAACGAAGTGCTGAAGCGTCGTGAACAGCGGCGGTTCGTGCATCACCTCGCGGCCATGGAACATCAGATCCAGCAGGGGAAGCCGTTCGACGGCCCCCCATTCCGACTCCTCGACGACCCAGGTTCCGAGCTTGAACACGCGTGTGAACAAGGCGACGGCCATCACACCCGCGACCGCGATCACCTCGCGCCGCTCAAGTCCGCGATCGAACCAGGACACGCGCCTTTCGCGATACCAGGACACAATTCCGCGACGGTTCAGGAAGACCGCCGCGCCCAGAACCAGGGGCGCCAGCACCGCGAAAAGAACTAGCGACAGCTTGTGTCCCCAGGGACGGTCGGAAGCGGTAAGGCCATCGGCAGGATCAACGAACGGCGTCCAGCATTGAAGAACTTCCTCCACCCGCTCGCGCTCGTAGACTATTCCTTCGGAGCAGGCTGTTTCTCCAGCACCCGACCCGGCTGCGTGTTCGTCCACCTGCCCGGCTTCCGGCGACGAGGCGAACCGTTCGATGGCGACGTAATAAAGCCGGGAGAATCCGACCGTGAAATGAACCGTGATGATCCCGGCAAGAACAAGGATCAGGACGATGTCCGGGAAATGCTTCCTCATCGATTCACAGATCGACCGGAGCGTTGCGAACCTCGATTGAGACTCGTTCATCGCCCGGGTCCTCGAAGACGGCCCGCGCGGAGGGGTCGTCGAGAAGCAGCCAGGCCATGAATGCCGTGGTCCAGGTTGCCGCGAGTCCCATGGACATGGCCTGATCCATGTACGTGAAAACCTCCCAGGACTGGTCGCTCTGACGCGCGCCTTCGCCGCAGCAGTCGAAGTAACTTTCGCTGATCCTGCATACGTCGCCAAACGACAGGTGGCCCGCGTCCTGGACCTCGGCCTTCCAGCAGGGGCCTCCCAGCCTGGCGAAGTCCTGCCGGATCAGTTCGTTCCCGGCGTACGTGATCATCGCGTCTTCGGCCGCCAGGATCGTGAAGATCGGCTTCGTGTTCTGCTCGGGCTGAACCAGGTAGTAGAAACCGGCGAAAGGCGCCGCGTGCAGAACGGCCCCCCTGACTCTGGGATCGGTGGTGGTGACCAGCCCCGACGTCACGGCCCCAAAGCTGTGGCCGAACATCGCGACGCGGTTTTCGTCAAAACGACCGCGCACGGCCGCCGGAACGTCCGGGTTTTCGGGGTCCAGGAACGTGTCCAGCAGGAAAGTGCAATCCTGACCGCGGATCTCCAGGAACTCGCCGGACAGACCGCTGCCCGGTTCCCCCCGGAGCGAATCCCAGAGCGTATCGCCGATGTGGTCAGCGGCGACCACCGCGAAGCCGTGGCTCACGAGCCGCTCGACGATCGAGACGTTGGAGGTGCGCAGACAAGCGGAACAATGCGAGTAGATGACCAGCGGCCATTTGCCCGGGCCCGGCTTGGCGTCCCGGACCGAGTGGGCCGTGGTGGTCATGCACTCGGAAGGTGACTCGAACAGGGGAGCGGCCAGTTCTTTCTCCGAAGCACTGAACAGTTCGGTCAGCGGGCCGCCACGTTCGAACTGATCGCGGACCGCCTCGGTGGCCGGGTACCAGATCCCGACCGGAATCGTCCTGTTCCTTGCCGCGTCGGTCAGTTCGACGCGAACGTAGCCGACGGTGTAAGGGCCGAAGCCGGTGTAATCCGCCGGCTCGGAACCACACCCTGCGACCATGACGGCGAGCAGGCCGACAAGCGGAACAACCAATAGAAATTGTCTCATGCGCCCCCCGTTATCATTCAAAATGGTTCAACGAAAGGGAACCCGCACGAACACGTGGCCAGGCCGGCGCCTTCGAGCGTGCACCCCGCCCCTTCGCCGCCGCAGAAGGCGGCGCAATCAACCGATGACGACGTTCCGTGCCCCCCGCACATCACAAGCCTGTCCCCGTCGCACCATGTGTTCGAGGTCGTGCGCCGAGCCAGAAGGCACTCGTCCATCGCCGGCTGATTTTCCCATGTAAGAGGATCGTTCCTGTCGGAACAATCTGTCGATCCCGCACCGTATTCGGTGCATGTCTGACGGGATGTGCACTCGACGATCCAGTCCGGAGGAATGTGTTGCCACCTGGCTTCCCACTGGGCCTTGTAGCCGTCGTCGTTCATCCTTGAACAGCACAGAATCAACCAGGCCCATGACTCAAGGGCATCGTCCATGGTCACGCATCCCGCTTCGGGACAGGAACCGCAATCGTCATCGGGGGTGCCGCAGCCGGTCAGAATCAGCGCGACAGCCGCTGTCGTCAAAAGGAAATCACGAGTCACGAACCACCCCGGGATGAAAAGACGTCAAGGATTATCGACGGGCTCGCTGTCAAACGCAACACACGCGGGCCGGCAACCCAGGGCCTCGGCGGCGCCGGTGGCGCCGGCCTCCGGAACCTGTTCCTGACCCTGACCCTGACCCTGACCCTGACCCTGACCCTGTCCCTGACCCTGCCCCTGCCCCTGTCAGCCGCTTCTGCAAGCAGCCAGAAGGAACCTGTGCCAACACCGCCTGCCTCGCCCGTGTAGGGGCGAATTACATTCGCCCCAACCGGTCCCTGACCCTGCCACAGAAGGGCGAATTATCATTCGCCCCTACGCCGGAACCCGATCCTGCCCCTGACCCTGACCCTGTCGAATGGCGACCCACCGGTCGCGTTGAATACGACCGCCGTTGGGCATACAATACTTGAGTCTTTGAATGCCCTTCGGAGGTCAAGATGTCTGGGACAAGCCGGAATCCAATGCTTTTCACGCTGTCGTTTTTGATGGCCATCACAATTGCGGGCTGCTCGGACTC
>JAGOFO010000127.1 GCA_017997155.1 Myxococcota bacterium | reverse complement strand
ATCGGCCCTGAACAGGCTGTCCAGCCTGCGTTGCAGCACATCGCACATCTGCGGCAGCCCCTGCGCCACGAACGACATGTTCCTGACGTCGTCCTGGGTCGGCATGTTGTCGGACGGCGTGTCGGGAAAGACCGTGACAACCGCGTACGGGGCCGTACAACCGTGTTCCCTCAGCCTTTCGGCAAGCAGCTTCGCGAAACCCAGCGCCTGGCTTCTTGGCGGACGCTTCATCAATCGTTTGTTCTGGTACCACTGGCCATCTGCAACCGATATCTGGCCGTCCTTGACCTCGACGACGATCACGCCGCGCCCGGGTATCGCGATCACGAAGTCCGCCTCGCCCTCGCGGCGGTCCCTGGTCCGCACCTTCAGGCTGTGCCAGGCTGTTCAGCCCTTCGGAAGCGATTCCTTCAGCGTTTCGTAAACAGTTGCTTCCCCGTCGGATTCGTGCGGCCTGGGCCTTTCCCTGGGCCATACGCCGGTGATGTCAGCCATTATCTGCCCCGCTTCGTGAGTGACGGCGGAGCATAGGTTATCACGCCGGCCGCGCTTTCAGTTTTCAAACCGACCTTCCATCTCATTCAGGGCTGTCAGCAACTCGGCCACGGTCCTTTCTGAAATGCCCCGCTGTGGCGGTCTCCGGGCGATTGTGCTGCCGGTGCCGATCAACTCGTTTTCCGCGCCCTCGTCCGGTTTTCCCTTGATCAAATCGCAGGCGGAAAAATAGAAATGTCGGAAGGCGACCCCCGGCCGAAAGCTCACGAATTTCTGTTGGTTCCTGCTCCAGCCATAGGCGAAGTTGTAGTCGCTCAGGATGCTGCCCGCCACCCTGTAAACCAGCACGGTGTCGTCCTCTCGGACATGAATCCACGGGGCGCCGCAGTTCCAGAGATGGACCAGTTCGCCCAGACGCAGGTCCAGGCGACCGACGAAGGAGCCCTCGGCGGCCAGCCCCTCAATGTGAATGTCATGCCAGTCCGGGGTGCCAACTACGACGTCCATGTGCCTCAGTATCAGGTCCATGTTCCGGCACAGCAGCTCGATTGATTCCAGGTCTGGCGGATTGGTGTCGAGTCTCGGCAATCTTATTTTTCCCATTCTTGTACCTCCAAATTACTGATTCACCAAACTTGCCCTCAGGACGCAGCGGAAGCCGATCCAGGAGGCGGCTTCGGTACGTTCGTCGGGTGTGCGGATCGAGCCGGCCGTGGACATGAAGCTGCCGCCCAGGGCGGGGCCGTCGGCGGACCATTCGGACACGTTGCCCCAGACGTCGCACAGGCCATCGCCGGTGTTGCCGCCACGGGCCTTTTCGCAGACCTTGCGGAACTTGCCGGTTCCGCAGCCTGCGCCGCTGGTCATCGCGTCGATCTGGCGCGCCTTCAGGACGCGGTTCGCGCCGGCAAATTCGTCCAGCCCTGACATAACTGTGTTCTTGCAGGAGAACTTGCGGTCGTCCTGCATCCAGTCGTAATCGTCAACGGTCGGCAGGCGCCCGCCCATGGCGGCGCAGATGGCGGTGGCCTCGGCCCTTGACACGCAGACCATCGGGGCGTCGTCATTGACGAAGACCGCCTCTTCCGTGGTCGAGGCCTCCAGCGGGTATGTGCAGTTTCCCGGTGAAAGCGCCCGGGCAAACCTTTCCGCGACCACGTCGGGGATGCGATCGCGGCAGTCATCCTGTTTCCGTTCGCCCTTCAGGCGGTCGCATTCCTCCATGGCCTGCCGCCCCAGCCAGGACTTGTAATCGCGCTGCGTGAATTCAGCCTTGCCGATGAGCAGCTCTTCCGTGTCCTTTTCGACGTCCCTGAACGGCCGGGCGCAGAACCCGGTCTCGAATTCGTCCGGGATCGTGCACGTGTGCTTGCCGCCGGCCCAACTGCAGTCCTCAAGGGGCCGCAGCCAGACCGAAACGCATTGGTCGTTGATGTCGCAGTGTCCGTCGTAGGTACATTTGAAATCGCCGTTCCAGCGGGTCGAATTGATCATCGGGATGATCCCGAACCAGATCGCGAACGTGAACAGGCAGATGTTGATGAACGCAGTCGCCGTGTACCCGGGCCCACCCAGTCCGCCATTCGTGAGCCGGTTCCAGAGTTTCGCCAGCAGCCCGGCCAGGCCGATGAAACCGATGATCCAGATCAGTTCGACGCTCTGGAACGTGGTGACGACGTTGTCCCAAAGCTGGGCGAACGCATCCAGGAACCAGGCCACGGTGAGCACACCGCCAATCAGGACGAGCGTCAGGAAGATGAAGATGGCGCCCATGATTTACACCTCCGCCGCTGTCAGTCGATCGGGTCGGTCAGCGGTTCACCGTTTACAACGCACCTGAAGCCGACGTCGATTCGCGGCCCGTCGCCCTTGATTTCGCCGCGCATTTCGGCCGCCGTGGACCTGAAGCCCCCGCCCAGTGCCCCGCCGTCCGATGTCCATTCGGCCAGGTTTCCGAACACGTCGCACAGACCCTCGTCGGTGTTGCCGCGGCGGTGCTTTTCACATGCCCTGCCGAACCTGCCGCGCCCGCACCCCGCGCCGTCAACGCGCAGCCGCTTGATTTCGCGCGCCTTCAGGATTTTCTGCAGTCCCTTGAACGGCTCGGTCCCGGCCATCTCCGTGTTCCTGCAGGAAAATTCGCGGTCGTCGAAAAGCGACCGGAATTCATCCCCGGTCGGCAGTCGTCCCCCGAAGAATTCACACACTCTCGCCGCCTCGTCCCGGCTTATACAAGGCATCGGGGCCTCGTCCGCGACCCGCAGCGCCCGTTCCGCCGTGTCCGCCAGATCCAGGTAATCACACCTGTCCGGCGCGGTGATTTCCCGGAAGCGTTTTTCCACCTTTTCCTTGATCGAATCCCTGCACTCGTACTGGCGATCCCAGCTCTTGTGATTGACCGACCGGACCTTGATGGCATCGCACTCCTTGTTCATGAGTTCCGTCAGGTACATGCGGTACTGGCCCTGCGTAAATTCAGCCATCCCGATGTAATCGAACCCAAATGGCGCCGCGCAGAACCCGAATTCGTTCACGCCGCGGCCGCGTCCGATACAGCGGTTCCCGCGCTCGCAGCCGTCCTTTCCGTCGTAAATGCAGTCGAACCGGTGGTGCCACTGCCGCCCGTGGATAATCGGCGGCACGATCAGGATCGGCAGCGAAACCAGGATGCAGAGCCCGATTCCGGCCAGCACGCCTTCAAACAGACTTTCGTTCCGGACCGCCACGACCGCGATCACGAACACGATCACCACCCCAATCGCGATCACCACTGGTATCGGTAGGCTGGTCGTGAATTCCCACATGTTCAGGAACGCGGATTCCACGATGCTGAAAACGATCCCGATCACGCCCAGCACGATCACCAACACCACCACTACGAAGATCACAGCCGGCATCGCCACCCCCTGCCGCGGGAATCAACCAGTCCCACCCGCAAAATCCTATTATGCACATCCCACGGAATGCTTCTTGCCGCCCTTTCAAGTTGTTGAAATTTGTTGGAACTGACGGTTTCGCTGTGTCGACGTTCGGCATTCTGCGCCAGCGGCACGTTTCATGCCGCCGGATCAGCTAATGTCACAATTCGCGCGGTTCCCCCAAAGGGCGAAAACGGCCTCTGTGGTGAACAATCTGCCTTGACACGGACTGACTTCCGGTCAAGTCTTGCGACAAAGCCGATTTGTGCCGTGTGGACGACGGGCGGTTTTCGCCCGCTGCCGTTGCCTTTGAGGTGTTTGAATGGATGGACGATACCCGGAACTGGTGACTGGATCCGTCGCGATCCTGCGTCAGCGGCTGGTCGATTTTGAACCCGGCCATGTTGTCGTGATGACCCCTGACGATGCTTCCGAACAATGGGTCCGGCGATGTCTGGTCGACATTTCACCGCTTATTGGCGTGGAAGTCACCAATCCGGGCAGCTTCGTGAACGAGTCGGCCGCCGCCGCGTTTGGTGAACCGATACCCGAAACGTCGATCTTGGCCCTGATGCGCGAATGCTTTGCCGACCGCCCCATGTTCCGGGAATTGTTTATTGACGCGGTAAACGGCGGCGATCCTGCCGAACGCGACTCCACGGCTGCCCGCAGCTGGCTGAACGGTCTGCAGCAGCAGTTTATCGAATTGCACCGGGCGCTTGGTGACGGCGAACTTCCCGACACCATAGATAATTCATGTTTCACCGCGCGCGACCGCGAACTGTTTGATGGTTTTCTGGCCTTCAGGGACAAGCTGACCCAGGCATACCCCGATGGCTGGTGGGCGGGCACGGCCCCTGCCGCCGCGCTTATGGCTTCGGCCACACTGCCCGCGTTGCGCGACCTGCGTGCCGTTTTCCTGTTCGGATTTTCGACTGACGATGGCGACGGGGATCTGGCCCGAAAGCCAGCCTGGCTGAATGGTTTCCTGACCGCGCTCTGCAATCCCGAAGGCCGTGCGCCCATCCCTGTCGTTGAAATGTCCGTCAGTCCGGTCGGCGAAAGGTGCGCGGCCCCGCAGTTGCGTGCCTGCCAGAATCCCGAAGCGGAAATCGCTGAAATCGCGCGGATGATCCGCGCGGCCCGCACCGACGCCGCCGTCTTTGTTCCGGCCGAAGAGGTGGGCCGTTGGACTGCCCGCCTGCTTCATCGCGATATTCCCGTCCGCGCGCGTGTCCCGCGCCCGATGGCCGAAACCGCTGTCCTGCGCATGCTCCGTGCCCTCGTCCAGGTGGCATCCGGCGGGCTGATTCACAAGTCCGACATGACCGAAGTCCTTTTCAGTCCCGTGCTGCGCGCGGTGAACTGGGGGATCGAGCAGGTCGTTACCGGCAGGCCTGTCCAGCCCGCGATTTATCCGGAAATCCGCAAGGCATGGCAGGAAATCCGCCGTCGCAACCGCACCCTTGATGGGTGGGTGGAACAGCTGGATGTGCTTGCCGACCGGCGCAAGTCCGACTGGGCCAGGGAAGACAGTGACGCCACACCTTCTGATGTCCGCGTTTTGCGTCGCCAGATCCGGTCCGACGCCGTCGAAGTCCTGAAACTGTGTATCAGCCGTCTGAACGCCGCTTCCCAATCCCCCGCGCTCATGCACGATCTTCTTGTTGATTGGAAACTGAGGTCGTCGGTCAGGGTGGCGCCGGTATACGTATCCCAGGAAGTCTCGGCGGCAGAGGGATTGCTGGAGGGATTGCGGACGGCCGGCGATTCGGGCGTGGATGCCCGCGATCAACTGAAGGACATTTACGACCATCTCAACCTCCGCCGAACCGGTTACTGGATCGACCGCGTCCCGTCGGCATCCGATCCTGTGTCAGCCGCGCCGGGCCGGGTCATGATTCTTCCTTACGAAGCGGCGTGCATCGATCTGCCCGCGCACGTCTATCTCTGTGGCCTGGATGTGATGCCGTCCCCGATCCAGACAGCGTCTTTTCTTACGCACGCGGCACTGAAAGCCTGCGGGATCGAGTCCGGCGACGATCGGTATTCATCTGACTGCGCCAGGCTGGACCGACTGGTTTCCGGCAGCAATCGTTCCCTGTCGTGGCGCACGCGCGACGCCCGTGGTGGCGCCACGATCGTTTCTGCCTGGACGATGACCGCGTTCCCCGAATCCGTTGACGCCGGGATCCGGTCTGACCGGTTCAGGCAGATTGGCATCGACGCGGTCGCCGCGCCGGCAGGGGATGCCGCGGCGGAATCGGACGCCCTGACGGCGGCCTGCCGTCTGGAGTTGGACGTGCTGGCCCCGGGCGGCGGGCTTCGTTCCCGGGTTGACGCCATCCGCACCCACGAAACCCTTGAAACGATCGGGCCGTGGACCGGTGACCTCGGGGTTTCCTTCCGGCCCTCGTATTACTCGGTTTCCTCGCTGCAGGAATACAACCAGATGCCTTACGGTTTCTTCCTGAAGCGTGTCCTGGCGTTATCTGAAGAGGAAGAAGCTGAAGACTCCCCGGACGCCCTGGCAGTCGGAACCGTGATTCATTCAGCGATGGAGGTTTCTTCAGACACCTTCCGCGGTGAGGAAGGTCTGATTGACGTTTCTGGCAATCAGGAAGATCTGGGGAAGTCCATCAATACCGCGATAAAGTCCAGTTTTACGGCCCAGTTCGACAGGGTCATGGCGACCGCGGTCTGGGATGGAACCGCCACCCGCTGGGGGGTGGAGATCGGGCTGTGGTGGGACGACTTCGTTCAGCGCATGGATTCGG
>JAGOFO010000126.1 GCA_017997155.1 Myxococcota bacterium | reverse complement strand
TGGATCCGGACGCGGCAATGGAAAAGGAACTGGTAAAGAAGTATACGGCCGCCCCGGGACACCGCGACCGCGAACCGGCTGGCGAAACAGCCTTCTCGATAGCGCTTCGCAAGGCCGGAAAGAGATAAACGGTTATCAAACCATTTCCAACCGCCAGCTCACCGACCGACATTTCTTAAGAAAAATAACACGTTAATAACCAGCAACTAACAATTGCCGCCAAACAGGATATTTTTAGTCCTGTTGAGCTTGCATTGCCGTCCGCCCGTACACAGGTTGTTCGCAGCCCTGTGATGGCCGACGCCTGAACAGGCTCGCCTGATTTGGTTTACCCGTTGGCGTCCACGCTTGGCGCAAAGGAAGATACAAAATGGAAGAAAAGACTTACGGATTCCCAAGATTGAACGAACCGGCCCCCGACTTCACCGCCCCGACCACCCATGGCATGAAAACACTGTCCGACTACAAGGGCAGGTGGGTTGTCCTCTTCTCGCACCCGGCGGATTTCACGCCGGTCTGCACCACGGAATTCATCGCGTTCGCCAAGGCACACGACAAGTTCCTGGCGATGAACACCGATCTGATCGGTTTGTCGATCGACAGCGTCCATTCACATATCGCCTGGGTCAGGAACATCAAGCAGAACTTCGGCGTCGAGGTCAAGTTCCCCGTCATCGCGGATCTGTCGATGGATGTTGCATCGAAGTACGGAATGGTCCAGCCTGGCGCGTCCAGCACCTCCGCGGTTCGCGCGGTCTTCATCATCGATGACAAGGGAATCCTGCGGGCGATGGTCTACTACCCGCTCAGCAACGGACGCCAGATCGACGAGTTCCTGCGAATCGTCAAAGCGTTGCAGACCACCGACAAATACGGCGTCGCGACCCCGGAAAACTGGCATGAGGGCGACAAGGTAATCGTTCCTCCGCCTGCCACGGTCGATGGCGCGGAGAAGCGTGTCAATGAAGGTTACGAGTGCGTCGACTGGTACTTCTGCAAGAAGCAACTCTGATCACTTGTGTCTCCGAAAATCTACGAACCTTGTTTCTCCGAAATATCTCCGAACCCTCCGTCATCTGCTAATATTCGATGCCGTCCGGTCACCCGCGTGCCGGCAACAAGATGGAGAAAACAATGAAACGCATGTCCGTAATGTTGATCCCGCTGGTGCTTCTGGGCATTGGATGCGGCGACATGCCTCAGGTCGAGGACACCGGCGTCGACGTAAACGTGCCTGACACGGTTCAGGATGTCGTGGCCGAGGACGAAACCACGCCGGACACCATGCAGGATGTCCTGCTCGACGCGAACAACGATGTTCAGGGCGACGATGGCGCCACAGATGCCACCGAAGACCTGGTGCCGTACGAGGGCGGCGCTTCAGCCAGGGTCATCGAGTCGGCTGAGGATTTGATGCGCGGGCCTGTTGCCGCAAGCACGATCGGAGACATTCTTATCTCCAACAAGAACGTGCGTTTCATCGTCAGGACCCAGGAGATCGGGCTTTACGCTCCGTTCGGCGGCAACGTGGTTGACGCGGATCTGGTCAGGGAAGCTGGCGACGAAGGCCACGAGAAGTTCATGGAACTGTTCCCGATGATCGGGTTCGGACGCGCCTTGAAGCCCGAATCAATCGAGATCGTCGATGACGGAACCTACTCGGGCAGGGCGGTGGTTCGGGTCACCGGCTTTGACCACGGGCTGTCGATCATTGACATGCTTATACCCACCACGCCGTTCAACCTTCACGCCGTGATGGACTACGTGCTCGAACCTGACGCGCGCGAACTCACGGTCAACCTGACCGTGACCAACAACGCAAAATTCGAGCAGCAGGTGTCGGTCGGCACGGTTGTTCAACTCGGAAAGCGCTTCGAGAAGTTCTACGGCCATTGCGGCGAGCTCAAATCCTGTGTCGTCGGACGGAACGATCTCGAGTGGATGGCCGGCGCCGCCAGCGACGTTTCGATCGGCTTCACGGCCCCCGCGGACGCATTCCCGAAGGTGATGCTGGCCGAAGAGGATCTGCTGCTGACCGAACTGGCCGCCCCTTCCCTTAAAGGTGGCGAATCGGTATCGGTCACCGCCTATCTCATCGTCGGATCCGGCGATGTCGACAGCGTGGCGGCACGCGCCTGGGAACTTCGTGGACGGAAAGATCTGCGGACAGTAACGGGAACGATCACCATCGGCGAATCGTTGACGTCCATGTCGGACGTCCGCGTGACGGCAAGGAAGTCCGGCTCGACCGGCAACCTCGGCTGGGTCACTACCGCCCGGCCGGACAACGATGGGAACGTTGTCATGCATCTTCCGGACGGTTTGCACGATCTGACAGTCTCGGCGCCGGGCACAGAGGACAAAGTGCTGCAGATTTCTGTCGCGCAGAACGACTTGAACCAGTTCCAGGCAGAGACCAACAAGGCGGGAAGGCTTCACGTCACGGTCAACGACGGCGAAGGCAACCTGCTGCCCGCGGGAATAGTGCTCAAAAGCGGTCTGGACGTTCCGGCCGCGGTTAACGGCGAATTCATGACGGTCGATGGCGGTGAAAGAAACTATTCCGTCCTGCCCGGCGATTACACGGTCATGGCGATGAAGGGATTCGAGTACACGGTGATGTCGGCCAACGCCACGGTTCTGCCTGGCGAGACCACACACGTCATGCTGACACTGAACCGCGTGATCGACACGACCGGGATGGTCACCGTGGTCGGTCACGCCCACGCCGAGGACTCCATCGACTCGTTCGTCAGCAGGGATGAGCGTGTCCACAACGCGCTGGCTGCCGGCATCGAACTGGCGATGGTTACGGATCACGACCGCTTCACGACGATCCAGCCCGAAATCGAGGCGGCCGGGATGGAGGGCCTGTTGAAATCGACGGTCGGCATCGAGATCTCGCCACTCGGATTTCACACGGTCGGAATGAACTGCAAGAACCCGCCGGCCTACCCCACCTACTTCTCGATCCGCTTCGGCGACTACGATGAAACCGGTTACCTTTTCAATCAGTACACGGCGAACGACTTGATCGATTTTGCCCGCGAGACCTACCAGTGCCAGTACGTTGGCGCCGCGCATCCATGGGAAGGCAGCGCGCTTTTCAAGTACGTGGGGCTCGATCTCGAGGACGACCCGGCGGATTTCGTGCAGTCGCTCGACCTGAACAAACTCGATGGCATCGAGCTCATAAATTCCAACGACAATATGACGCAGCTCGATGGTGGACAACTGGCGCACTGGTTCAGTTTCCTGAACCGTGGCTACGCGATCACCGCGGCCGGCGGCAGCGACATACACGGCTTCGACATGAATTACGGGTACCCGCTGAACATGGTTCAGTCGTCAACCGATGTCCCGGGCGACATCGACGTCGACGAGGTGTTCGGAAACCTGGCGGCGGGTCGTTCGATCATGTATGCGGGACCGTATATCACGGTCGATGTGAACGGTCAGACGATCGGAGATGTTGTCGACGTGTCCGCGGACCCGGCCGCCGTGAAGCTCCTGGCCAACATCACATGGCCGTCCTGGATGCATCTGGAGTTCGTCCGGATTTACATGAACGGTGTCCTGCTGGAGGGGTACGACTACGACGTGACTGGATTCGACCAGACGTATAATCCGAACACCGTGAATCTGGATGTCACCCCGGCGGAGTTCACCGAGGACACGTGGATAGTGATTGTGGCGGGGTCGGCCAGCCCGGCCGACAACATGCCCGGCTATGGCCGTCCTCCGATCTCGGTAACCAACCCGATCTACCTCGATGTCGACGGCGACGGCTGGGAACCCCCGGGAATGCCGTGAACCAGGTCCGAGCGCAGCAAGGCCCTGCCCCTGCCCATGACCAAGGGGCGAATGTGATTCGCCCCTACGCCTGATCCTGACCCTGATCCTGACCCTGATCCTGATCCTGACCCTGTCCCTGACCCCGACCCTGACCCTGTCGCAGATGGGCGAATTATCATTCGCCCCTACGCCGGAACCCGACCCCGCCCCTGATCCTGACCCTGATCCTGACCCTGACCCCGTCCGCCGCATCTGCAATCAGCCAGAGGGGATCCGTACCAACACCGCCCGCACCGTCCGTGTAGGGGCGAATTACATTCGCCCCTCGCGTAGGCGGTTCGCCGTCAGGAAGGGCGAATTTTCATTCGCCCCTACGCCGGAACCCGACCCTGCCCCTGATCCTGACCCTGATCCTGACCCCGACCCTGATCCTGCCCCGTCAAAGGACACCCTCTTTGACTCGAACGCGGTTTTGTCGATAATGGCTCACCGTGAATATCAACATCTCACTGGAGGCGAACGATGTTCGACCAGAAACAGGCATTCACCGACAAGCTCCTGCAGATTGCACGCGGTAATCCGGGGCGGGTCGCGGTACCGGCGGCCGACAACGCCGAGGCGCTCGAGGGTATCGCGATGGCCATGGCCGATGGCGTCATCAGCGGAGGTGCCCTGATAGGCAATCCTGATGCCATCCGCAAGGTTGCCGCGGATGTCGGACTGCCTGTCGACAGATTCAGAATCATCGACGAACCGGACTGGGACGCTGCCGCTGATCTTGCGGTGAACCTGGTCGTGAACCACGAGGCGGACTTCCTGTTGAAGGGACAGCTTGGCACAAAGAACTACCTGAAGCCGGTGCTGAACCGCAAGTACGGACTGGTCCCGGAAGGCGGCACACTGTCTCATGTCGCGATGGCCATGCTGCCGACCTATCACAAACCTCTGTTCTTCGCGGACGCCGCAATCACGATCACCCCGGACGCCACGGTCAAGGCAACTATCGTCAGGAACACGGTCGACGTCGTCCACCGGGTCGGTGTGGATACACCTCTGGTCGCGATGATCGCCGCGGTGGAAAAAATCAATCCGAAGATGCCGAGCACGGTCGAGGCGGACGAAGTGGTTCAGATGGCCAGGGCCGGCGCCATTCCCGGGTGCGTGGTCGAAGGCCCCTACGACATCTACATCGCCACGTCGCATGAAGCGGCCGAGATAAAGGGTGTCAGCGGCAAGGTCTGTGGCGAAGCCGACATCCTCGTCTTCCCCGAAATCAACAGCGCGAACGTATTCTACAAAACGCTCAGGTTCGTGCCGGACGCATGGACCGCCGCGGTGGTTGGTGGAGCGGCGGTGCCGATTCTGCTGCCCAGTCGTGCCGACCCGGCCATGACCAAGCGCATGAGCGTCGTGCTTGCGGCCGCGATGACCGCCGGCAAACGTTAATCAATCAATATCGCGCGGAAATCGTTCACGTTTGTTCCGGTGGGACCGGTCTCGATGAGTCCGCCGGCCATCTCGAAAAATCCAGCGGAATTGCTGTCGTCCAGATGAGTGATTGCCATCTGGCTCAATTCTTCCAGACCGGCCAGGACCGACGGTCCGAACCACGCGCCGGCATGGCCGCCAACCCCGTCGATTCCATCCGTGTCGGCGGCAAGAGCCCATATGCCCTTCTGCCCCTTCAGTTCCAGAGCAAGGGCAAGCAGGAACTCCGTGTTTCGACCGCCGCATCCTGGCCCGCGGACAACCGTTGTGGTCTCGCCCCCGGAAAGCAGAACACAGCGTCGACCAGCCGCACGAAGCTCTCGAACCCGTCCCGCCATCATCGAGGCCGCCGCCCGGGAATCGCCGGTGATTCCGGCACCCAGGTTGATCACGTCCCATCGCTCGGAACGCGCCACAGCCTCGGCGGCGGCGAGCGCATCCTCACCGCAGGCGACGATCCTGAACCGGCACCGTTCAAAAGCGGGATCGGATGACGACGGGGTCTCGTTGGCCGGGTCGCGCAACGCAGCCAGGATCGACGGAGCCGCCTTGACTCGAAACCGTTCAAGAACGTCCAGCGCGTCAGCAAGCGTTGTGTCATCCGGGGAGGTTGGCCCGGAAGCGATGGTGGAGGGATCGTCGCCGACCACGTCGGACAAGGCCAGCGTGACCAGACGTGCCGTGGATGCCACCGCAAGGCGCCCACCCTTGACAGCGCTTATGTGACGTCTGACGCAATTCATGTCATCGATGGGAACGCCGGCCTCGAGCATCGAACGAATCAGGTTGGCTTTTTCCAGCCGGGTCACGCCCGATACCGGAAGCGACATCAGCGAGGAGCCGCCGCCAGACAACAGACAGAGCATTGTCGTTTCACGCGGACACCCGCGGACAGCGGATAGAATTTCGACGGCCGCGCGCGCGCTGGCCTCGTCGGGTA
>JAGOFO010000125.1 GCA_017997155.1 Myxococcota bacterium | reverse complement strand
CTGGTGATACAGGAAGGCCAGGGCACCCTCAGCTTCGACATGTCGGTTGAATTGAATGCCGGCGCTCCCGGCCGATCCGGCGGCGTATACAGCTCGCTGGCCCACGAACCATGGGGCGGATTGGGCGCATCCTACGGTTTCGCCAAAGGCATCGAGGCAGGAATCAGTCTTCCCTGGCTCTTCTCCGATTTCAGTCTGGACAAGGTTCACGCCTTCAACACGGCCATGAATGGATGGCCGCTGTTCCAGTCGTTCGAAAACCGGAGTCATTTCCAGCCCTTGAACATCTGGGCCAGATTCCGACTCGCCGACTTCGTGGCCGTCGACCTCACGCTGATGGTCCCCCTCGAGGAGATCAAGGCCAATCAGATGGGCGCTGCGGTCGGCCTGCCCTTCAAGTTCACCGTCCTTCCGGGGCGGCTGGCTGTGCATTTCCGGCCGGAATTCAAGTTCGGTTTCGGCAATCGCAAGCGTTCGTTCGGGGAATACACACAGATCACATTCTTCATGGACGCCGGTCTGACCGCCAATATCACGAAGTCGCTGTTCCTGGATCTCACGATCGGTTACGGCAGGACCCTGCTTCCATCGCCGGATCTTCTGGTGTCTCCGGAGTACATCGGGGCAACCGGCTACAACGGTTCCGGGTGGTTGCCGGTGTCTTTCACGATCGGATACACGGTGATTCCTTCCGTCGATATCTTCGCCGGTTTCACGATGACCAATCTGGCCCCGGAAGGATCCATTGGGGCCGGTGACAGCAGATCGCTTACAATCGGACTCGACTACAGATTCTAGCGGGGCCGGCCATGAAGAAACTGATTCCCGTCATTGCGCTGCTGGCGCTGCTTCCGTGCGTGCCGGCGTCCGCCCGCGACATGAACCAGAAGTTCGGCATTGGATACGAACAGAGCCTGGGCGGTGTCTCGGGCATCAACCTCAAGTACAACATAAAAAATTTCCAGGTTGGGGCGACGGTCGGATTCGACATCTTCAAGCCGGTTGATTCGGATCCCAGGTCGGCGGTCCGCTTCTCGGTCGGCGCGTCGTATTTCTTCGCCAGCTTCAAATCCGTAAACATGGGAATCGGCGTGAAGGTCAACGCCGGATGGAAAAATGGCGACGCGGTCAATGCGGAGCGGCGCGACAAGCTGAACTGTGTCGATGGACAGGACTGTCCCGGCCTGGTTGAATCGGGCGATGTCTGGCAGGTCAACCTCGAGATCCCACTGACGGCCGAGATATTTCTTTCCGACCACTTCGCATTCACGCTGTCGGCCGGTTTCGTGATCACGATCCTCACCGAGGACGCCGTTGTGCTGGGCGAAAATCCGTTGAACCCTGCCATGGCATCGAACACTGCGAAGTCGGGATACGGCTTCAGTCTCGGGATGGGAAACCTGTTGGCGTCAGCCGGTTTCGTTGTTTACTTCTAGAACATGTAGAATCCTGTTCGATATCGCTTCGCGAGGCGCACCGGATGACTGCCAGACTTGTTAAATCGCCGGTCCCCGGACTGATGCTGTCACTCCTTCTGGTCGTCTCATGCGCCGATTCCGGGCCCGGCCGGGACGTTTCCGGAGACGCGTCCGACGCCGTGTCCCGGGACACGGTAAAAGATTCCATTGCGGACGGCATCGGCACCGAGTTTGAGGTCTGTAATCCAGGCACCATCCAGGGCTGCTCGATGGATGGGCTTGGCGAGGTCACATGCGCGCGGGACGGTTCCGGATGGGAAGTCGTTTCCTGCGGCGCGGGAAGTACCTGCGTCGCGGCCGAGGGAAGGTGTTCGAACTGCATTCCCGGTTCCCTCAGGTGCAGGGATGACGACATCATTCAACGCTGCAACGAATCCGGTACTGAATGGGAGGACTACCAGGACTGCCTGGGCGCCACGACCGGCGAGGTGTGCCGGCTCGGAGTCTGCATCGGCCTGTGCGAACTGAACTCCAAGCTCAGTTCCTATATCGGCTGCGAATACTGGGCGGCCGACCTGGACAACGCCTTCGTGCGCAGCAGCAGCGAAAGCGGTTACTCGGACGCGGCGGGCGCACCCTGGGCCATCGTCGTCTCGAACACCAGCCCGAAATACCCGGCCACTGTCCAGATCGACTGCAAATACGGGCCGGTTACGCGGGACCACTGGGGCAACCTGCTTGATCTCTCGCCGCTGCCGCCGATGAGCCTTAGAATCTTCACCATAGCCAGAAACTATGTGGTCGAGGATGCCACCAGCGAATACTTCGGCCAGGAATTCCCGATGGACGTGGATGGGACGGTCCTGAAGCCGCTCGCTTACCGGGTCAAGTCGTCGATCCCCATCACCGCCTACCAGTTCAATCCGCTCGAAAACGAAAAGGTCTTCTCTAACGACGCGTCTTTGCTGATTCCGTCGAACGCGCTCGGGAAGTATTACGTGGTGATGACGCGGGAACAGACCTTCGATGACTTGAAGGGGTTCCTGACCGTGGTCGCCATTCATCCGGGAGAGACTCAGGTAAACGTCACGGTCACCGCGCCGACGCTGGGAGGATCAGGTATTCCAGCAATGCAGGCTGGCGGCAGCAAGACCTTTGCCGAACTGAAACAGTTCGACACGTTGAACATTGAAACCAACGCCTACGGCGCCGACCTGACCGGGTCGATCGTGCTGGCCAACCACCCGGTTGTCGTGTTCGGCGGAAGCGAGGCCGCCAACGCCCCGAACACCAACCACTGCTGCCCTCAGGGAATCTGCGAATACCATCATCAGTGGCTGGAATGCGCCAACCGCGACGACTGCCTTTGCGAATGGCCGGCAAGGTATCTCGATCCGCCGCGTGACGTGACCTGCCGGAACAACTACGACTGCATCGTGTACAACACGTGCTGCGCGGACCATCTCCAGATGCAGATGTTTCCGGCCATCACATGGGGAAAGGAGTACATCGCGACTCAAAGCTATCCGCGCGGCGGCGAACGGGACGTCTGGCGCATCATGGCCGCTTCCGACAACACGGAGTTCACAACCTATCCCGGCATGACCGATACCTGGCTGCTGAACAAAGGCGAGTTCGTCGATTTCGAATCCAGCGAGAATTTTGAAATCTACGGAAAAAAACCGCTGCTGGTCGGACAATTCCTTGCCGCGCAGCAGGCACCCGAACCGGGAGATGGCCCTCTGGACGCGACTACGGGCGACCCCAGTTTCATCCTGGCGGTGCCGGTCGAACAGTTCCGCACCGAATATGTGTTCCTGGCCCCGAACAAATATATGTTCGACTGCGTGAACATCATCTCGAAGCCCGGCGTCCCGGTCTATCTTGACGGGGTCGAACTCCGCCAGGAAGACTACACATTCGTGAACATCAAGACACTTCAGGCACAGATGCGTGAACAGAAGTTGACGCATCCGTCCGAACTGGGCCAGAAATTCGGCGACTACAGGCTGATCGGTCAGGGGAAGTGGGCGGTGTGGCGCCTGATCATCCCGGACGGGGTGCACACGGCATCCTCGGCCGAGCCGTTCGGCGTGATCTCCTACGGTTACGATCAATACGTTTCTTACGGCTATCCGGCGGGGCTGAACCTGCAGGATCTGAAGCTGATAAATGAAGACGATGTCCAGTGACAGAACGCCGAGGCAACACGCGAGGCGCCACACTTCGGGCTTGATCGCACTAACCCTGCTGCTGGCGGCGATCTGCGCCCCTCGTGACGCGAAGGCGGACTACATCGACATCAAACATGTCTTTCAGGGAACCGCCTATACCCTTTCCCAGGGAGACTTCGTCGTAGGCGTGATCGGGCCGGCTTCCTTCGGCCTTGTCGAGGAACTGACGCTGACGACACACCCGATACTCGATCTGATCCTGATCCCGAACGTGAACCTGAAGTGGAAATTCTTCGACAACGACAAGGTCGCGCTCGCGTTCGACATCGCTTATATACAAAGCTTCCTGGACACCAGTGTCACCGACATCCCGGGGTCGCTCAGTCCGTACATGATCCTGACGGTCCCGATCAAGGATGTGGCCAGCGTGACATTCAGGGCCGGATACGTTCTGGAACTGTCGCCCACTTCGCATGGGCTGACTTACGGCGCGGACGTGTCGTGGCTGGTGACCCCGTCGGACCTCCTGTCCGTCTCGGTCGCGGGTCAGTACCATCCTCTGGGCCGCGGCGCGGACGTTCCGACGGTAACCGTGACGTACGGCCATGCGTGGGACCAGATCCGGCTGACCGTGGGCATCGCCATCGGTTCCTTCATGACGCGTGTCGGGGATCTGCCGAGCGACGTGTTCGACATTCCGGTCTATCCGGTCATCGATGTCTGGTGGCTTCTGTGATCCGCGCTTCAGAATGACGATGGCGCCGCTTCGACAACCGCCGAAGGAACTACCTCGCCGGAGGGTGGAACCGGACCCTGCCCGTCCGATCGCCCGAGACGCTGGAGCATCGAGTTGTAGTTCGCCTTCGCCTCGGGGGTGTCGAGTTCCTCGGCTATCGCCCTCATCTCGTCCAGCCTTGACTGGACTCCGATGTTCGTCCCCACATAGGTGTTTCGAGCGACATTGATCTCGGTTTCGAGCTGACGCATCCGCTCCATGCGCCTGGACGCGACATCGGGATCGACCGTCGCCGAGCCGCCTTCCTTTGCGCCACCGGCCGCGGCGGGTTCCGGGGCCGGCTGATCCGTCGGAGCGACCGGGGATTCCACATTGTCGTCTTCTTCCGCCGGGGGCTCGCCTTCGGCCGCGGCGCCTTCTTCCTGTTCCTGATCCGGCTCGGGAAGACCGGCTGCTTTGTTCAACAAGGGGTCAACGCCATCCCGACACCCGGCAACGCCGAGCTGCCTGGGAATGCCGGCTCCCGTCTCGGCGATGCTGGCGCACTCCGATGGCACGAGCCCCAGTTCGTTGCACCGCTTGAACACATACGACCTGCAGAAGGAATTCCCCTGATCGGTGATGGCGGAAACAGGCGCCTGAACCATCGCTCCACCGGCCGGCGCCGACTCCGTCCCCGACGCAGGGGGTGGACTTACGGTGCCCGCAACGGGCGCTTCCCCGTTCGATACCGCCGATGTCACGGTCGATGTCGAGACGCTGGGCGAACCTGACATCAGGACCGCCACCACCACAACAACCAGCACGAACCCGCCGGCCAGGGCCAGCGTCACGATGTTGCCGCGAGACAATTTCTCCATAACGACAGCCCCCTTGAACTATCGACATGATAACATCTGTCGGCATCGAACCGCCTGGAAACACCGGAGGACGCCGATGGCTCGACCCGATGTCTCTATTGTACTGCCAGTATTCAACGAGGTGGAGAGCATTGAACCGCTCTTCGCGGAAATCCAGGATGTGATGTCGAAATCAGGCAGGACCTGGGAGGTCATTGCCTGCGACGACGGCAGCACGGATGGCAGTCGCGAACTGCTGCTCAAAAAGGCTGGACAGGACGAACGCCTGAAACTGATCGTGCTGATGCGGAACTTTGGGCAGACGGCCGCCCTCGATGCCGGTTTTCGTGCGGCTTCCGGCGACATCATCGTCCCCATGGACGCGGATCTGCAGAACGATCCTGCTGACATCCCCCGTCTGATCGCAAGGCTTGAGGAAGGCGCCGACCTGGTCTCCGGATGGCGCGCGAATCGACGCGACCGCTTCCTGACGAAGACCCTGCCTTCGATGATCGCGAACAGGCTTGTGGTTTCGCGTGTGACCGGGGTCAGACTCCACGACTACGGATGCACCATGAAGGCGTACCGCGCGTCGTTCTTGAAGCAGTTTCACCTTTACGGCGAGATGCACCGACTGATTCCTGCCTATGTGAAATGGGCCGGCGGGCGAGTCACCGAGGAAAAGGTGAACCACCGCGCCCGCATGTTCGGCAGATCAAAGTACAACCTCAGCAAGACATTCAGGCTGATCCTTGATCTGATGACCATCCGTTTCCTGCTCGGGTACTCCACGAAACCACTGTACTTCATGGGGAAATACGGGCTTCTCGCCATCCTTCTGGGCACGATGTCGATGACCTGGACCGTCGTCAAGAAGATTCTGTGGTGGGAAAACCCCCTGTATACCGACCCGTTCTTCATCGTCTCGATCTTCCTGTTCATCGCGGGCTTCCAGTTCCTGTTCTCGGGGCTCCTGGCGGAACTGAGCATGAGGACCTACTATGAAAGTCAGGACAAGCCCCCTTACGTCATTGCCAGGAAGGTGAACCTCTGAGTTCACCCCGGGAGCCTTTGGCATGTGCGGAATAACCGG
>JAGOFO010000124.1 GCA_017997155.1 Myxococcota bacterium | reverse complement strand
AGGGACGTCACCAGCGACGTCGTCACCATAGAGAGGTCCTGAAAATGGCACGAGATCCGGCGATCGGGGTACTTGAACTCAACAGTATCGCACGCGGCATCATCAGCACGGATGCGATGGCCAAGGCGGCTCCCGTTAACATCGCGCTTTCACAGACGATATGTCCTGGCAAATACATCGTGATGATCACCGGCGACGAGGATCCGGTCCGCGAGTCGATGGCGATCGGCCGCCACTACGCCGGCAACTATCTGGTTGCCGACATCCTCATTCCGAACATACACGAGCAGGTCGTCCCGGCGATTTCGGCAGTTCAGGCGCTTGACGGTCTCGATTCGGTCGGGATTATCGAGACGTTCTCGGTCGCCGGCACGATTCTGGCCGCGGATGCCGCCTGCAAGGCTGCGGGAATCAAGTTGATCGAGGTTCGGCTTGCGAACGGACTGGGTGGGAAGGCCTATTTCACCATGAGCGGGGAACTGGCCGACGTCGAGGCGTCAATCGCTGCCGGCGTTGACGCGCTTGAGCCTGCGATGCTGGTACGCAGCGAGATCATTCCCGCGCCGCACGCCGATATGTCGGAAATCCTGCTTTAGGATTGTCGTTGCGCCGGTCGGGCGTCGCGCACCCTGATCGAAACGGCCCCGGTCATCATGTCGCGTCCCACGTTGAAAGCGACGTCCACGATTTCACCTTCACATAGTCCTGACTGACCTGCGCCGAACCAGATACCGTCAACCAGTGTTCCGTTCTGCCGGAGTGACAGCTTCAGGTGGTCCGCGTCGCGTCCGACCCTTCGCGCCTGTACGACCTCGGCTCCCGACACGGCGAGGATTGGCTCCGGGTTGCCGGTGCCGAACGGTTCAAGCAACTGGATTTGTCGGACCAGTTCAGTGTCCAGGACGTCCAGGTCGACGAACAGGTCGATATCAAGGTTGCGCGCGGTACCGCGCTCGCCAACGCCAAGGTTCGCCACCGCCTTGAACGCGGCGGAAAATTCTTCAAGACGAGCGACATCGAGGGCCAGTCCGGCGGCCATCGGGTGACCGCCTGTCCTGAGGAGCATTCCTTCCAGGCCGGCGAGGGCCGCACCGATGTCGAATCCTTCGACACTGCGTGCCGAACCCGAGGCCGTACCGTCCTCGTCGATCGAGAGCACGATGGCGGGAACCCTGAATTCCTCAACCAGGCGGGATGCCACGATACCGAGCACGCCGTTGTGCCAGCCGTGTCCGGAGACAACGACCGCCTTGGCGTCCAGTCCGCCCGCGTCCATGATCTGACGCCTCGCCTCGTTGGTGAGCGCCATCTCGACCTCGCGGCGGTGATCGTTTGCCAGCTCCAGGTGCTCCGCCCAGGTCGCCGCGCTGCGGTCGTCGCCGGACAGCAGCAGATTCAGGCTGTTGTCCGGTGAACTCATGCGCCCGGATGCGTTGAGCCGCGGCGCCATCCGGAAGCTGATGGAACTGGCCGTGATCGGACCCCTGCACCCGGCGATGGCCTTGAGCGCCGCTATGCCCGGTCTTGGCCGTGAGTTGATCCTGTCGATCCCCGCCTTGACCAGAATCCTGTTGTCGCCGACGAGAGGCATGACATCGGCGACCGTTCCAATCGCAACCAGATCCAGAAAGTCCCGGACGTCCGGCATGCCGGAGACGCCACGCTCGGACAGAGCCCGCCTGAGCGCTCCACAGAAGTAGAACGCGATCCCGACCGCCGCCAGATTCTTGAAAGGAAATCCGCAGTCAGCCCTGTGCGGATCGACGACAGCGAATGCCCTGGGAAGTTCGTCACCTGGCAGATGGTGATCCAGGATCACCAGGTCGATGCCGGACGCTGCCGCATGCAGGGCGGCCTCGGTAGACTTGATGCCGCAGTCGACGCACACTATAAGGGTGACCCCGGTCGCTCCGATCTCGTCGATTCGCGATGTGTGGAGGCCGTATCCGTCCGTCTCCCTGTCGGGGATGAATGTTCGAGCTTCCAGTCCGAGCCCGTTCAGGTAGAGCTTCAGCAGCGCCGTCGACGTCATTCCGTCGGCGTCGTAGTCACCGTAGATGCAGACGCTTTCTCTGCTGAGGACAGCATTGGCGACGCGCGTCGCCGCACGTTCCATATCGGCGAACATGAAAGGGCTGTTCAATCGTGAAAGAACCGGTGACAGGAATTCCGAGATCCGCTCCGCTCCGGTTACGCCCCTGCCTTCGAGGATTGACAAGACGATCGGGGACACGCCGGGCGCGGTGCCGGCGAACGGCGCCTGAACCGGTTTGACGTTCCAGTGGTATCTCGGCAGATCCGGTGTGTCTTCGTTCACTTCGTCCGATCCGGGGCCCCTGGGGGCGGCAGGAAAAAAGCAGTCGTCAGGCTTTGACGGCGAGCTTGCGACGCTTCATCATCTTGTCGATGTAGAGGGTGACCGGCGAGGCGATGAAGATCGTCGAGTACGAACCGAAGATCATTCCAACGAACAGCAGGAACGCGAAGTCGGCCGTGGTTCCGCCGCCGAGCAGCCAGATCGAGATGACCGAAAGCAGCGTGACGCCGGACGTGATGATCGTTCGCGAGAGTGTCTCGTTCAGAGCGACGTTCATCTGTGCCCGCAGGTCGCCGCCTCGGCCCTTGCCGATATTCTCGCGGATACGGTCGTAGATGACGATCGTGTCGTTGATGTCGTAGCCGATGATCGTCAACAGAGCCGCGACGATCGGCAGCGTGAACTTCACCTGGAATATGATCATCACGCCCATGACCAGGATGACGTCGTGGACGATGCACAGGATGGCGCCAGGCGCGAACTTCATGTCGAAACGAATCGCGACGTAGACCAGGATGCCGATGACCGCGTAAAGCAGGGCCAGCATGGCGGTGTTGAACAGCTCGCGTCCGACCGACGGGCTGACGGATGCGGTGGAGATGACGTTGACGAACTTGTCGCCGAACTCACTCTTCATCGCGCCGGTGACCTCGTCCTTGATCGACTGGACTTCGACGATGAATCTGCTGTCGGAGAGCTTGGCGATCCTGGCCTTGGCGTCCCTTTCGACTTTTTCCGCTTCATCCAGCATGTCGGTGTTGCCCGAGGAGCGCAGAAGATCGGTCTCGCGAAGCATGTCCGCGAAGATGCGGTCTTCCTTGTCGGATTTAACCGACACGTCTCCGTAGCCGGCCTTCGCGAAAACCGCGTTCAGTTCGGTCGTCGCGTCCGGCTTGGCCCATTCCTGGGTCAGGTAGACGTAGAACTTGTCGCCGGCCTCGAACGGGGACTCGACCACGGTGCCCTTGCCGAAGTGCTCCTCGATCTGGCGGCCGAGAACCAGCTTCTGCGTCGGGGAGATCAGGCTTGCCATCTCGGTGAAGATCTGGAACTTAACGGTGTCGGCTGTGGCGCCCGAACCAACGTCGAAGTCCTGTACTTCGACCTGAGTCCCCTCTTCGCCCTTCTGCTTCTGGACCAGCGCGCTGACGACCGACCTGATCTGGTCGCGGTCGATGTTGGAGTCGGCCTTGAACTCGGTGATGATCTTGGTTCCGCCCTTGAAGTCGATTCCGGAGTCGAAGCCGACCGTAAAGATCAGGATTAGAGAGATCAGGATGAGCAGCGCAGAACCCGCGATGAAGTAGCGGGCGTATTTCATGAAATCAATCGAGGTTCCCGGTTTAATGAATTCCATGTTATTCCCCCCGCATCAGATGCCGGTCGAAATGCGGCTCAGGTGGAACCTGTCCAGCATGAAGTCGTAAATTACCCTGGTCACGAACACCTGGGTCACGAAGGTGACCGCGATACCGATGAGCAGGGTGACCGCGAACCCGTAAACCGGGCCGCTGGAGAAGTTCAACAGGATCACGCCGGCGATTGCCGTTGTGATGTTTCCGTCGAAGATCGCGCTGAACGCGTGCTGGTAACCGGCCTCGACAATGGCGCGCGGGCCCTTGCCCAGTCTGATTTCCTCTCGCATGCGCTCGATAATCAGAACGTTCGCGTCGACCGCCATACCGACCGTCAGGACGATACCGGCCAGACCGGGCATGGACAGCGATGCGTTAAATCCAATAAGGATTGCGATGGTGAACAGGATGTTCAGCAGAAGTCCGATGTCCGCGATGAGACCGCCGACTCCGTAGTAGATCGCCATGAAGACGAAGATCGCGAGAACGCCGACGATGAGGGCCACGATACCGGAGTTGATCGTATCCTGGCCGAGCGACGGACCGACTTCGAAGTCGTGGACCTTGTGCACCGGGGCCTTGTAGGCGCCGTGCGTCAGCACGGTGACCAGGGCCTGAGCGTCAGCGAGCACCTCGCTGGCCGGCCGTGCGCCACCGAGGGAGATACGGGCGCGTCCGCCACCGATCTTTTCCTTGATCACCGGTGCCGAGTTGACGTCCTCGTCGAGCATGATCGCCATGTACTCGCCGACGTTTTCGGATGTGACCTTTTCAAATGCCCGGGCGCCGACCGTGTCGAACTCGATGCTGACCGACGGTTCGCCGGTCTGCTCGAACTGAACGAACGCCTGGGTGAGGTGATCGCCGGTCACGTCGGCACGCGAGAACAGGTAGTGAGTCCGCATGTAACGTTCCGAGACCTTGCCGTTTTCAGCCAGTTCGACGGTTTCGAAGCCGACCATGTGGTCTTCGTCGACCTTCAACATCTTGATGAAGGAGATCAGCGCGTTCCTGGCCAGCGAGTCGTTGCGTCCCGCAACCGGGCCGAGGTCGGCCCTGACGAAGACCTGACCGGTGGTGCGATCCTGCTGCAGGGTCAGGAGCTTGCCCTTTTCAGGGAATTTTTCCTGGAACTCGACCAGTTTAGGCTGGTTGACCGCAAAGAAATTCAGCGCGTCGGGCGAACGATCCACGATACGGAACGAGAGTCGCGCGGTCTGGCCGATCCGTTCGCGGACCGCGTTGACCTGGTCTCCCTTGACGCCCGGGAGCTGAATGTCGATGTCGGTGTCGCCGTTCTTGCGCACGTCCGGTTCAACAAGGCCGAATGCCTCGACTCGTTCGCGGATGACGTCGACAGTCTGGTTCACGACTTCGTCGCGGATCTGGGCGACCCACTTGTCGTCCATCTTCAGAACGACCGTATTGCCGGTGGGAAGCTGGCGCACCAGGTCACCCCTGGTTTCGCGGACCATCTCGGTCGTGACCACGCCGACGTCCTTGGCCTCGGTGAAAACCACCTTGAGGCTGTCGAAGTCGTTGCGTTCAACATTGAAAAGCGCGGTCAGGTCGGCGCGCTCCTTGTCGGTCAGGTTTTCCGGGACCATGCCACGCTCGGTCGCGAGTGCCTCGACGATTTTTCCGGAGAGCACCTCGCGGGCGCGGAGCATGTTGTCGCCGATGGCCTTCTTGTAGTCGACCGTGTAGCGCAGTTCCAGACCGCCCTGCAGGTCAAGACCGAAGGAGAGGCGCTTCTTCAGCGGGTACCACGATGGCGCGCCGTCACCGAGCAGCGTCGGCATGATGTAGCCCAACGCAAGCAGCGACGTCACGATCACCAGGATCAGCTTCCACAGTTTCCATTTGTTCATTCAGGACCCCCAGGAATGCCGGCGGCACCGGTTTGCCGCCGGGGGCAGGTGCAAATACCTATTCCGGCTTCTTTTCCTCAGCCGTTTCCGAGAAATGGCTGACGATCTGACTCTTAACGACCTTGACGCGGACATCCTGCGCCAGCTCCAGCGTTGCGATATCGCCGTTGACGTTGACGATCCTGCCGATGAGGCCGGCCGCCGTCACGACCTTGTCGCCCGACTTCAGTGAGGAAATGAATTCCTCCTGCTTCTTGCGCTGTTTCTGCTGGGGCCTGATCAGCAGGAGCCAGAAAACCAGGATCATTCCGCCGATCAGGGCGATGTTCAGCCACCAGTTGTTCTGATTTCCGGAGGCATGCGATGTCTGGGCCACGTCGGTGGCAGCGTTGGCCACTTTTTCCATCGCGGTGCTGGCAGATGGGTTCAGGCCTGGCGCGCTTCCGGCCGTGGTGGCTGCCGGTGCCGTAACCGCACCAGGAGTGGCGGCGTTGACGTCGGCGAGTACAAACAGATTGAACAATGAGTGCATCGAGATTCCTCCGTCCACAAAACGGACGCAGTCTTTTAGCAGAAAGGGGCTTCGACGTCAATGAAGTATATGGAGGGGCAGGGGACGGGGTCGGGCGCAGGGGCGAATCACATTCGCCCTTCTGGTCAGGATCAGGGTCGGGGTCAGGATCAGGTTCCGGCGTAGGGGCGAATCACATTCGCCCTTCAGGCACGAGGTCGGCGCCATCGGCGCCGCCGAGGCCCTGGGGCAGGGGACGGGGATCTTGACAACCCG
>JAGOFO010000012.1:25365-30774 GCA_017997155.1 Myxococcota bacterium | reverse complement strand
CGGTCGTCGCCTCGGCTCAATCTCTTCCGACCACGGCGCAGCTCGCGCAGCATCCATCGTCGCCCGATATCGAAGTGAAGGCGCCTCCATCGGTTCTGATTCTGAATTCGTATCACCGCGGCTATGACTGGTCCGACGCCGAGGCAGCGGTGATCGAGGACATATTCGCGTCGCGGCGGCCGGATGCCAGGCTGTTCTTCGAGTCGCTCGACGCCAAACGAATCAAGTGGAACGAACAAAGGGCCAATACGATCGCGGGCGCGCTGGCCCTGAAGTACCATTCCATGCGGTTCGATTTGATTATCGCCCTCGACGACAACGCCTATGACTTCATCCTGCGCTTCCGGGACGGCCTGTTCGGGCAGGTTCCGGTGGTGTTCTGCGGCGTCAATTACTTTGATCCCGCCAGGTTGCAGGGGATTGTCGGCGTCACCGGAGTCGTCCAGCAGATCGACTTCGTCGGCAACATCAGGCTTATCAAGAGGATTCTGCCCGGGGTCTCCACCATCTGGGCCATAACCGACGGCTCCCTGACCGGCAAGGCCTACCGGGCTGCCTTCTCGGGCACTGGTCTGCCGGAAGGGATCAACGTCGAGTTCCTGAACGGCGAGGAGATCGGCTGGCAGGACCTGCTGGCCCGGCTTTCCGCGCTCGACAAGGATTCGGCCGTCCTGAAGCTGATCTGGCTCGAGGACCTCACATCGGGCTACATCGAACCCGACATTGGATACGCGGCCATCGCCAGGGCCAGTTCCGTTCCGGTCTTTCAGGTGACCGAGAGTGGTCTGGGTCAGGGACTGGCCGGCGGACTGCTGGTGACCGGGCACAGTCAGGGCAGGCAGGCGGCAGGCATGGCGCTGGATATCCTTGCCGGTGCCGACCCGGCGACGATGCCGGTCGTCACCGAACCTGAGTGTGAGGTCCGTATCGACTGGAACGCGCTGGCCGAGCGCTGGGGCGTCACGAACTCCGATTATGAGCGCGCGCGCCGCGCCGATGCCGAACAGACCACGCCAACGGTCAGGCTGGAAAAACCCAACTACCGGATATGTCTCGCCAACGATCCTCTTTTCTCACGGTACGACCTGTTGACCAGGGAATTCTCCGGAATGACGGTCGAGTTGTTGAACCTAGTCGCCGCAAAAGCCGGTTTGACCTTTACCTACGTGTACTCCGAACCTTCCAAAACCGTTTCGAACCTGCGTGCCGGAAGGTGTGACGCCGCCATGCCCGAGTTCACCGACCGTTTCGATCGTGAGATGCTGGACATGTCCGAGGTCTCGCTTTTCGCCGACTGGGGCGAGATCTATGTCAGAAGCGGGCAGCCGATTTCGGGTCTGGGTGAATTGAAAGGCCGTTCGATAGCGGTTGTCGGGGATTCGGCGTTTTACAAGCCTTTCCGCGAGCAGGTCGAAGCGATCGGCATGCCGGTCAACCTGTTCTGGGTGGCCTCGTACGAGGCCGCGATCGAGCTTCTGCTGGACGGCGGGGTGGACGCTGCCCTGGTTGGAAGGTTTCACCCGATTTCCCTGCGCAAGGCGTCAAAGCTGGTTCCCACGGGCATCATCATCTATCCGGTCGCTCAAAGGATGGTTGTCGAGCGCGGGTCGAACGCGGATTTCCTGGGTGTCTACGACAACATCCTGTCAGGCATGATTCGCGACGGGGATTCCGATTATCACCGCGTGCTCGGCCGTCACACGTTCAAGCCGGGTGAAAAGTGGATCCCGGGCTGGGCGTGGATCGTGCTTGTCGCGTTCTTCGTCACGCTGATTTTCGCCGTGATAACGCGCAGGCGGGTGTGGCACAAGACACGCGAGCTGCGCGAACGCGAGGCGAAACTGCGCGTCATCCTGGATTCGATCGTGGACGCGGTTGTGGCGGCCGGTCCCGACGGGCGTGTGATCGATCTGAATCCCGCCGCGACCCTGCTTACCGGCTGGGATGACAAGGACGCGGTCGGACAGTGCCTCGCCGAGGTCGTCGATCTGGTTGACCAGGAACAGGATCAGCCGATAACCGGCTGGGTGGAATCCGTGCTGGGCGGCAACCTGGTGCAGTTGTCCAGCGATGCCAGCCCGACCCTGCTTTCCCGCAGGGGAGGCTCATTCAGGATCGAGATCTGCGCCACGCCGATTCGGGACGAGGTCGGCGTGGTCAGCGGTATCGCGGTCGTCTTCCGTGACGTGACCGAAAGCCTGCGCACCGAGGAGATCCGGCGTCAGTCGCAGAAGATGGAGGCGATTGGCCAGCTTGCGGGCGGGATCGCGCACGACTTCAACAACGTGCTGGGCGGGGTGACCGGTATCTCGGAGTTTTTGATCAGCCGCTACCGGGAAGACCCGACCATCGTCAAGTACTGCGGATTCATCGTCGAAAGCGGTCATCGGGCTTCGGTGATGATACGTCGTCTTCTGGACTTCGCGCGCATGGGAAAGGTGGAGTCCGTCGCCGTCTCGGTGAATTCGGTCGTCGGCGCCGCCGTTGAACTGCTGAAGGGCAGCCTCCCCAGGGACATCGAGATCGTTTCGGAACTGCTGGCCAGTCCGGACGTGATAATCGGGGACGGCGCCCAGATTGAAAACATGGTGCTGAACCTGGGGATCAACGCCCGCGACGCGATGCCCGAGGGCGGCCACATCGAGATCCGCACGGCCGTCTGCGAGCCGTTCGAGAGCGAGCGCAGAATAGGGCGTTTCCTGCTGGCACCGGGTCTGTATCTGACGATTTCCGTGGGCGACAGCGGGATCGGGATCGCGCCGGCGGTTCGGGACAAGATATTCGAGCCGTTTTACACGACGAAGTTGAGCGGCATGGGAACCGGGCTCGGGCTGGCGGCCGTCATGGGTATCGTCGAGGAGCATCAGGGTGCCGTTTCTGTTGAAAGCAAACCGGATGGCGGTACTATCTTCACGGTCTACCTGCCTTTGAGCGAAGCGGAGGTGAATGTGCAAACCGAGGTGTCCGACGATTTGCAGACCAACTATCAGGGAGTGGTTCTCGTCATCGACGACGAGCCGATCATCAGGACCATGGCGCAGGTCCTGCTGACCGAGTCCGGGTTCGACGTGATCACGGCGGTCGACGGCCGGGACGGCCTTGAAACGTACATGAAACGGCGGGACGAGATCGATGTAGTGCTGCTGGACTTCATCATGCCGGTGATGGACGGAATGGCGACTCTGCGCGAGCTGATCGCCTTCGATCCGGACGTCAGGGTCGTCATCGCTTCCGGTTTCACCAACGATCACCGCAAACAGACCCTGCTGGACGCCGGCGCGGTCGACACGGTGAACAAGCCCTTCAGCCAGCAGGAAATCTGCACCGCCCTGATCAACGCCATCAGCCGTTAGTCTTTCGCGACAATAGACGCCAGTGTCCGGTCCATCAGGGCGGACCAGCCCCGGTTCGCGGCCGGGTTGGCAGGACTGGGATGCGGAGCGGTGACGATGTCGATGGAAAGCCCGGTCAGGGCCTCGGCCGCGCGCGTGCTGGAAACGCCGCCAAGACCTATCACCACGCGGGGCCGCAGGTACTCGACAGTGGCCCGAAGGGCTTGGTCGCAGGCCTGATACAGCGGCAGACGCTCGGCCGTCGGCAGCTTGTCCGGCGTCAGGTTGCGTCCGGAATCCTCCATGAAGACCAGCGGGCAGTAGTTGGCGACGAAGAAGCGTTCGAAAAAGGTCGCGGCCGAGCCGAAAGACGTCTGGGCCCAGCCCCAGAGGCGCCTGCCACTGACTTCGGAACGCTCGCAGTCGAAGCCCTGGACGGGGCGTTTCGGATGTTCGATCGGGGGACGTCCGATCGGGGCCGAAATACCCATCCAGTCGCGCACCGCCGAAATCTCGCCGAAGGGCACGCCGGTCTGCGCCATGCCGAAAGGTCCGGGGTTCAGACCGAGAATCAGGATCTCCCGGGGGGCCGCGCCGAACATGCGGCAGTACTCGTCCCACGCCGGCCTGGCGTATTCGAGCGGGTTGTAGACGGTGTGGACCGGGGCCTTGAACGAGAGTCGCGACACGGCGCGCACCAGATCATCGGTGATGCCGGACAGCATGGACTACCCCTGTTTGTCCTCGGCGTCGTTTCGATTGACGACCACGATTCGTTCCTTGCGCGAGGATGTCAGGCGCGAAAGGATGATGAAGGACAGGCCCCGGAACCTGGGCAGCAGAAGAATCAGCCCGGCGACGTCCGTGATGAAGCCTGGAATCAGCAGCAGCACGCCGGATATGACACGCGTGGCGTCGAAATATGACTGCATGGTCGGAAAGGTGGCGAATTTGTCGCGCGTGACGCTTTCCGTCATGAACTTCGGGATGTTCCTGATCAGGATCACCAGCCCAATCACGCTGGTCACGAGCGACGGCACCGCGATCGGAAGCCAGCCGGCCAGATCGTAGAGCGCCGCGAAGATCAGGACCTCGAGCATCGGCGCCACGACCGACAGGATGATGATTATCGCGATCACGGGAAGACCTCGTCCGACTTTGGTATTCTATTCCGTAGTCTTGTTTCTGAAAACGTCCCGGTGTCCTGTCCATCAGGTTTGTGGATATTGGACACCCGTCCCAAGGCTCGCGCCGTGGGCTCTGGATGGACGGGCCTCGCTGCGCTCGGGCCTATATCGTTTTGGGGTGCCGGGATCCCAGGGCTGGCGCCCTGGGCTATGGATGGGCGGCCGCCTACGCGTAGGGGCGAATGACAATTCGCCCTTCTGGTCAGGGGCAGGTCCGGCGTAGGGGCGAATGACAATTCGCCCTTCCGGACGGCGAACCGCCTACGCCAAGGCTACGGCGTGTCAGGGATGTAATTCGCCGCTACAAGAGCGGGCAGGCAATTCGCCCCTTCGCGACGCAGTCACGGATTGGAGCCAAGCCAATTCGTGCAGGATGCTGGAAGCGGATGCTCGATCGGGATTTCTGTCCAGTTGACGTTGTCCACAGGCGCTCCGAATGCTTTTGGCACCCGAATGTAGTAGGCCCTGTACGCGTCAGAGTAGTCCCCTTGAGGTTCGAATGGGCCGCAGCAATAGGCATCAATTTCGAACTCTTCCGTTCCCCTCCTAATTTCCACGATATCTGTAAAGATAACTGCGACCATGATTCGCAACAAACACAGCGTCAGTCAAGCCATTTCCGTTCAAGTCAGATGATGTGTCAAGCGCAATCTGCGGAAATCACGAATTAATAGTGATTCAATGATGGGTTAATATGTTGGCAATACTGTTATAACAAGCGTCTTTGCTTGTGCTCTGCGTATGCGATATGCCGAGTTTTGCCCAACGTGGGGCGTGGGGTCCTCAGGGGCTGGCGCCCTGGGCTCTGGATGGACGGGCCTCGCTACGCTCGGGCCTATATGGTTGGGGGATACCGGGATCCCAGGGCTGGCGCCCTGGGCTCTGGATGG